>NZ_AP027270.1:862500-1112500 GCF_036322705.1 Maricaulis maris | reverse complement strand
GGCTGATCCTTTTCGCGGCCAGCTTTGCGCTCTGGCAAGTCCGCAAGCGGCGCGGGCCGACCGCGCCCGGCAGCAAACCGGAACCCGACACGCCAGACACAGGAGCACGCTCATGACCGCCCGCCTGAAACTGGGCCTGATCGCGGCCGCCATGACGGGGTTTCTCGTCTTCATGCTGGTCAGCCATGAAACCGCGCGCGCCACGGGCACCGAGATCGAGATGTCGGTCGAGGGCTATGACCCGCGCGACATCTTCCTCGGCCATTATGCCGAAATCCGTACGCCGCTGAGCCGGATCGATTTGGCCAGCGTCGAGGGCGACGACACATTCGAGCCCTATCAGCGCGTTTTCGTGACGCTGGAGATTGGTGCCGACGGACTGGCCCGGCCAGTCGCCGTTCATCGCGCCCATCCCGGTTCCGGGCTGGTCGCCGAAGGCCGGGTGAGCTGGGTCGACGAGGCGCTGGTCACGCGTTTCAACATCGAGCGCTATTATGCCGACCGCGACGAGGCGCTGGCCTTGCAGGCGCGGCTGCGCGGCGGCATCGACGGGGAATTCGCGGCGCCCGTGCGGGTCATCCTGTCGCTGACCGGCTCCGGCCGGCTGATGATCAAGGGCTTCGAGATCGACGGCGAGCGGCGTATCGACCGGCTCTGGTGATCAGGGCGCGCGCTCGGAGAAGACGGCGAGGACGAACGGGGTCAGGATGATGCCGCCGACCGTGCCGCCGATATGTCCGACCCAGGCAATCGGGATCGGCATCATGTCGCCGAGCAGGCCGAAAATCAGGTTGATCCCGATCCACGGCAGAGCGAGCTGCGCCATGCCGCGCCAGCCGCCCCGCACCCAGCCCGCTGCCGCGATCAGACCGGAGACCGCTGTCGAGGCGCCGACCATGGGCGTTGGCGGACCCTGGTGCATCAGCATTTCGAGGCCCGAGCCGGTGATCGCACAAGCAAAGAACAGCAGCACGAAGCCGAGTGAGCCCTTCAGCCCGGAGCCAAGCTGTTCGCCGACCGCGCGCCCGGTCGCGATCAGAATGGCCAGGTTCATGGCGATGTGAAGCAGGCTGGCATGGATGAAGACGTGCAGCAGATAGGGCGCGAACGGTCCGAGCGGCTGGTCCGGCAGGGCGGTTCCGCGCTCGGCGGCGATGAAGACACCGGCATTGAAGATCCAGCGCTGGAAACCCGGCAGGAGCTGGCCGAGCACCGAGACGCCGACAATGCCAAGGGCAATCAGGACCACCGCCGGCGGCATGGCATTGAAGACCGGCGCCCTTGGCGGTGACGGGGGTGGCCCGGACGGCGGACCATGAGGCGGACCCGGGGGCGGACCCGGATTCCACGGCCCGTCCTGATCGTCCCGCTGCGGCACACTCATCTGATCCACTCCCACACAGACCTGGCCCAATCAGGCATTCACACGCCAAGGGCGACACGATTCCCCCTGCAGGGGAACGTATTTGGGCTGACACACCCTTTGGCATGCGCGTTGCAACCCGAACCCCAGACATCACGTCAACAAGGACATGAGACAATGAAAACGCGCAGCCTCCCCACCGTCCTCGGTGCCGCCCTTGCCCTCGCAGCGATCTCCGCCGCGGCCCAGGCACAGCGCGCCGAAACCACGGCCGGGTGGGAGCAGCCTTATGGTGGATCGACCGCCCAGGCGAGCCAGCCCTGGTCGGGAGCCACGGCCAGCGCCGGTGCCGCCGCGCGCTCAAGCGCCGGCAATCGCGTGATCATTGACGGAATCATCCAGACCGGCGTCGGGGTTTCCACCCAGACCGGCCTGTTTGGCGGCGGGGTTGGCGCCAATGCCACCGCCATCGGCAACCAGCTCAACGTCAGTGTGAGCGGCCAGTGGAACACGGTCATCGTGAATTCCACCCAGACCAATAATGGCGACATCAACGCCAATTCGCAGGCCCAAGGCAATGTGAGTACGGACAATGGCCAAGACTAAGCTTCTACTGGCGACCCTCGCCGGCGCCCTGGCGCTGACGGGCTGCGCCTCGACCGCCGGGACCGGCGGGTCTGACGGGAATTATGCGACACCGATCGGTGGCGCACCGGTGACCGCCAATCCGACGCCCTATTCCGAGGCGCTGGTCTGTCTCGCGAATTACGCCCGCGAGAATAACCTGCAATCGCCGCGCATCGCGGTTGGCCGCCTGGCCGACTATACGGGACGCGCCTCACTGGAAGGCGGCGCCGCTGTCACCCAGGGTGCCTCGCTGATGGCGATCTCGGCCTTTGCCAAGGCGGGTGTCCGCCTTGTGGAGCGTTTCGATACATCGGTGTCCGAACTGGAACTGCGCTACGCCAACAACTCGCTGATCGGCGATAATGGCAGCCAGCGCCAGATCCGCGCGGCCTCCCTGCCCGGTTCCGACTATCACCTGGTCGGCGGCATTACCGAGCTCAATTACAATATCCGCTCCTCCGGCATTGACGTGCTCGGCGGGGATCGTATCGACAGTGACCCGACCGGCGTCTTCAATCGCCGCATGTGGGTGATGAATATCGGCCTCGATCTGCGCCTGAATGACACGCGCACGATGGAGACGGTCGACGTCATCTCCTACCAGAAGCAGATCATCGGTCGCGAAATCTCCGCCGGCGTCTTCGCCTTCTGGGATGATGCGGTGATCGACATCTCCGGTGGCGGACGCTCGCTCGAGCCGGTCCAGCTGGCCGTGCGTTCGGTGATCGAACGCGCTGTCCTGGAAATCTCGGCGCAAATGTACGGCGTCGATCCGGCCGCTGCCTGCATCTATGCCGACCCGATCGGCGGCAGCACCCACACCAACACCACCGGCGGCGTCAACGCTGCCACACCTTATGGCCAACGGGAGACCTCCAATGTCCAAGCGCGCAGCAATGTTGATCGCGGGCATGAGCGTCGCGACGCTAACGTGCGCACCTATCTTCGCGGACGATACGACTGAGATTCTCAACGGCCAGGTCAATCTGGACGCCGCGATCTCGGTCGTGACGACCGGTGAGACGGACCAGGCCGACGCGGCCTCCATGTCTGCCATCGGCGCCGCCAATGCGCTGACCGTGGACGTTGTGGAGCGTCACGACATCCAGTCCGACCAGACCTTCTCGGGTTCGGTTGACGCCCGTGCGGAAACGCGTGCCACGATTGTCGACGGCGCTGCCATCACGACCTCGTCGGCGATGGGCAATTCGGCCAGCGTGATCAATGACAATGGCATGGATTCCGCGATCAACCAGACCGCGCTCGACGGTTCGAGCGTCAATGCGACCGCGCGCCTGGAAGTCGGCAGCTATGCGATCTCCTCGGTCACCTCGGCGACGGCCTCGGCCAACGCCTTCCAGGGCACGACCTATGGCAGCGACACCAATCTGGCCCTGCGCCAGGACAGTGGCGCCGATGTCTCGGCGGACGGCTATGTGCTCGCGCCCGATGGCGGGCTGGGTTATGCGGCCACGGTGCTCGGCGCAGCCAATGGCAATTCGGCCCAGCTGGAAGGCTATCATGGCAGCCCGTCCCAGGTCGTTGATGTCGACCAGGACAATCGCGGTGCTGTCACCGCCCGCTCGCGCAGCGATGCCGGCGGCACGGCGATCAACCAGACGGTCGTGTCCTCGGCCAATGGCAATTCGGTGTGGATGCAGAATGAATACGGCTATGCCCATATCCAGGGCGAGCAGGACAATGAGGGCGCGGTCACGGCCGAGTCGGAAATCCTGGTCGGCAATTTCGACGCCGACGTGCTGACCGTGTCAGCCGAAGGGGTCGGCAATTCGGCGATCCTGTCCAATATTGGCGCCGATGCCTTCATGGGCCTCACCCAGACCAATAATGGCGCTGTCACGGCGCGGGCGAATCTGGACGGCGATGCCGGTGGATCGGCCCTCGTATCGGCCACCGCCTTCGGCAATGCCGCCACCACCTATGTCTGCTCGGAATGCCCGGTCACGGCCTGGGGCAATACCAACCAGACCAATAATGCCGCGATCAGCTCGATCGTGACCGGACGGATGAATACCGGCGGTGTTTTGTCCGGCGCGGCGACCGCGATCGGCAACTCGGCAACCTATCAGACCGTGACACCCACGGGGAACTGACGAGATCCCATAGCCTTGGGAAACCCTGGCCCCGGTCGCGTGTTGTGCGACCGGGGCTTTTTTTCTGTGCGGACATGCGGCTTTCCCGGTCGGCCCCGGGACCGGACGCCGCGTGCGCTTTGGTCGCATGATGACCACGCACACGCGGGCGTAAGCTGCAAGGTGATACGGAGGAGACCGTCATGAACCACAAGCATCGCAAGACCCTGCACACCCTGTTCGCCCATCCCGAACCGGCCAACCTGGCGGCCGCTGACCTGGAAGGTCTGCTCTCCGACCTCGGGGCCGAGATTCATGAACGCAACGGCGCCAAATTCTCGGTCACCCTGAACGGCCACACCGCCAGCTTCCACCACGCCCATCACAGCCTGCCCAAAGACGAAGTCCGCGCCGTGCGCAAATTCATGGAAACAGCAGGGATCGATCCGGAGCGCGACTTTCCGCTCTAAGGGTCGGGGCCTGAACGGCGGAGACCTGGCTTGAACTGCGGCTCGCCGCGTTCGAGCAAGACCTGGCAAATCATCGCCACGCGCGTCACGCTCGGCTCGCCACGCTGCCCCGCCGGAACAGGCGCCATGCGCGGTTTCCGGCATACATCACGTGTCAGCCAAAAGGCCGCATCCGGCTTTTCGTGGAGCGCTTCCGCGCTGCGCTCAGCCCCGTCCTCGTCACCGCAACAGTCACTGCTCCCAACATCCACACGCATTTTTCCCGGAGGCGCGCAGCGCCATCCGGGACCAACAGGAACCTCATCGTTGGCGGACAGGTGAGTAGGTCCCGGCGCTCCACCCCGCTTGCGCGGGGTTCCGGCCGGGAGAAATGGCATTTTTCCTCCCGCCTCGTGGGGGCGAAAAGTGGCAGTTTGTCCCCCGCTCCAGCGCCCTTCCTTCTCCCTTGGGAGAAGGTGCCCCGGAGGGGCGGATGAGGGGGATTCTCCGGGAAATACCGCGATTTACCCCTCACCCTGACCCTCTCCCCAGGGAGCGGGAAAGTGCGGGCACACGGAAAAATCACAAAACTTATCCGCACCCCCTCGACCCCACGCAATAATGCTCTCGGTTTTCGGGACGGGAGGCGCGAGCTCAGTCACTTGTGCCCGGAAGCGTGCGGAGCCTGTCCGCGTACGGGGGTGACATCCCGATACTCCGGCAGGGCGTGCGACATGGTCGCGGGGCACTAAACGACCGACCCCATCTACCTGTCGCGTTGGAAACGGGGGCGAGAGCGTCCGGGAAATCTCCGCGTGCGGGATGCTTGTCGAAGCTACCCTTATCAATCCAGCGCTTTATCGGCTCCGGCCGGCATCCCGCTCCCTCCTCTGCCCAAACCGCCAGGCGCCATGCGTCGTGGCGATCTCGGTGCTGAACGGGTACAGGCTTGACCCCATCGGCACAAAAAAGCCCCGGCCTGAACCAGGCCGGGGCAGTTTGTGGATGATATCTTGGTTGGACCGGATCAGCGGTAGCCGCCGACGCCTCCGTCCAGCATCAGGGTCATGGAGACCGTCTGGTTGCTTTCGCGCGAGACCTCGCGCTGCATGCGCTCGGTGTAGCGCTCCTCGCGCCGCATGAAGATCAGCTTCACGCCCGGACCGTGCATGCGCAGGAGCGAGCGTTCATTGCAGTTGCGGCGCGGGATCTGGGTCTCGCAGCGCAGGTCGCCGCCGGGCGTATGACGCAGGGCCTCGCCCTTGCGGCACATGATGGTCGGCGCGTCGTCCCAGTCATAGACGCCGTCATGGACCCAGCCGATCGTGGCTTGCATGGCGGTGCCGGCGACGCAGCGGAAGACCTCACCGTCGAAGGTGGCAGAGACGCGATCCTCGGCATCGACGCGCGAGGCTGGATGCGGGGTGCCGTTGTCGTCGACGCAGACGGCGCGCACGACACGCCATTCCTCGACCCAGCGGGTGCGCTCTTCCTCATAATACTCGTATTCGGCTTCCTGTTCGACGCCGACCACGTTGAGGCCGGTGATCGCGGTCGCGGCCGGTGCAGTCGTCATCGGCGTGTAGGAGCCACCGCCGATGAAGGTTACCGCGCCCGCCCCGGCCCGCGCGCTGGCGCCGGCATTGGCATTGGCCGATGCGTTGACATTGACGGTGGTGTTCACATTGACCCGCGTCGAGACATTCACGCCGACATTGATATTGCCGCCATGGATATTGATGTTGGGAACATTGACCGTGTGGCCACCGCCATGCGTGCAGCAGGACGGCGGGGGCGGCGGCGGCGTGTCACAACAGCCCAGGGCCGTTGTCGTTGCCACTGCGCCCGCCGTGGCAGGCAGGGTCAGCAAAGCGAACGCAGCGGTCGCTGGGATCAAAAAGGCGTGCCGGGCTGAAACGCGCATGGTCGTGCTCCTTACGTATTGCCCTCGTCCTTGCAAACACAGGGCCAGATCGACCACCCGCCCGGGAGCCAGATCGACGAACCGGTCGCAGACCCCGGTTTCGCCCTGTCGATGAATGCCAGCGCACAGCATTCCCGCCTTAGGTGTATGGCCCCGTTCTTGAAGCGGGACAGGCCTGAGCGATGGCGACCGTACCGCTATCTTCCAAGACCCGACCTGTGGAGACGTCCATGCGCCATGCGCAATCGAAAGCCCTGCATGCCTATTGGCAGACCCGACGCCAGGGCGGCGCGGCACCGCACCGTACCGATATCGAACCGCAGGATATTGCGCGTCTTCTCGGTTTCGTCTTCATCCTGTGGCGTGCCGATCCGCAACACCACATCTTCCGACTCGCCGGGACGCATCTGTGTGATCTCTATCAGCGCGAATTCCGCGACCAGAACTTCCTGTCGCTGTGGCGCGGCCATGACCGGACCCACGTCCGGGCCGTTCTGGAAGCCTCGATCACCGGCGCCGCACCGGCCTCGCTGATCGCCCGCGCGTCCAGCCTCGACATGCACCAGCTGCCGGTCGAGATTTCCTTCCTGCCGCTGCGCGGTCCCTCCGGCACGATCGACCGGACCCTCGGCCTGTTTCAGCCGCTCGACAGCACCGAGGCGTTCAAGGGCCGCCCCGTGGTCCGGACCAGCCTGCGTGAAATTCACCCGCCAGCCCTGCCAGGCCACATCTTCCCCGGTCTCGCTGTCGACCCCGGACCGCGAGTCCAGAAGGTCGCAAACGATCAGTAATGGCAAAACCTTTTTAACGCCTTGCCGCTAGGATGCAGCCTCTCAGGAGGTCATCGCGATGCATGACGAACCCGGCCGGCTCGACCGACGCAAGATCAAGATTGCCGCCCGCGGTGCCCAGGAGCGCCGCCGACACGCTCGCGTACCGCTCCAGCTTCATGGCCGATTCTGGTCCGAAGCAGACGGCGAGCATGCCTGCCGCCTGATCGACATTTCGCCCGGCGGGGCCCGCATCGTGGCCCGCCTGCGCATCTCTCCTGACACCCGCATCGTGCTGATGATCACCTCGCTCGGGCGCATCGAAGGTCAGGTTGTGCGCCAGGAAGGCGGCGAAATCTCGGTCCGGTTCAACGCCCCGATGCGCAAGCGTGACAAGCTAGCAGACGCGATCACCTGGCGGTTCAACAAGGACCGGCTGGGACTGGACGAGGACCGGACCGCGCCGAGAAAGCCCGGACGCGGTCGCGCCCGGATCCTGCTTGCAGACGGTGTCGTCATCCAGGCCAATGTGGTCGATGTCTCTGTTACGGGCGCGGCCTTCGAATGCCTCGAACGACCGCGCGTCGGTGAGACCCTGCGTGTGGGTGAGATGTCAGGACGTGTGGCCCGCATTCTGGACAACGGGTTCGCGGTCGTGTTCGATCCGCCCGAGGCTGCAACGGGCAGCCCCAAAGCAGCATAAACGAGTCACCGATCGATATTTTTCCTGCCTTTCCGGGCCTCTCCCTCGATACGGCCCGATTCTTGCCGTATCCGGGTGGTAAGTCGTATGCAACAAAGTGCAAAAGAGACCTGAAATGCCTCGCGATGACGGAATCGCTATGACCTGGTTTGTGAAAGTCGAAGGCCGCGTCTACGGCCCCTATACCCCTCAGCAAATGCGGGCCTTCGTGGGTGAAGGGCGTATCGCTGCGCATTCCCAGGTCTGCCCGGAGCGTGATGGCCTGTGGCGGCAGGCTTCGGACATCGAGGACTTCCGCGAATGGCTCGGCGAATCAAAGTCTTCGCCTGAGCCGGAAAAACGCGTCACCCCCGGCGCCCGGCCGGCGAATTTCGTTGTGATCGCCGAGATCCAGTCCGAGAACGGGGCCGAGTTCCAGCGTGCGCTCAGGGCCTATGGTGATCTTGAATCAATTACCGCCCATGTCTGGCTGCTGCGCGGCCCGACCACTTCTGCAGTCCTGCGCAATGAGCTCAGTCACATTCTGGGACGCGATGACAAGCTGCTGGTCATCGATGCCTCGCATGACCGTGCCGCCTGGTTCAATCTGGGCCGCGATGCCGACCAGAACATCCGCGAACTCTGGAGCCGCGCTCACTAGCGCCTCCTGTCAGTGACGCACAAACAAATGCCCATCCGCCAGCTCGGCCGATGGGCATTTTTCTATCTGGTTCCGATATCGTCTATTCAAGCGCCAGCGATGCGCCATAGGCCCGTGCCAGCGACGCCACATCCTCCGGAGCGTAGAGGGTGAACATGTCGGCGATGGCCGCAGCCGGATCGGTCGCATTGAGATGGTGGTACTCACAGACCTTGAACCCGACCCAGTATCCGATCTGCGGCGGGTAGTCGGGGTGATCGGCATGGGTCCCGCCAAACCAGCCGGGGACCGAGAAGGGCGGCGCGTCCGCGATCGCGCTGAACGCTTGCCACAGCTGCGCTTCATTGGCCTCGCCATAGAGGTGACGGTCACCGAGGCGCCAGCCTGATGCCAGGTAGGTCACGTATTCTGCACAGCCCTCGCGAACCGCGACGGCCATCATGCTGCCTCCCTCGGCGCTGTAGATGGAACGGAAATTCTCGATCCCGCCCTGGGCGAACATCTGCAGGACATGCGCATTCTCATGCACGACCACCTGCGGCAGGTCGGCCGCACGGGCACGCCCGCCGGTGCCGGTGGGAAATTCGGTCATGTCCGTGTCGGGAGCCATGGCGATCATGTCGACGGCAATCGCAACGACAGGGCGCGAACCGGTCTCGGTCTGCATCATGACCGCTGTGCCGCCCGCGGTCTGGTCCGCGACAAAGAAATAGCTGTCCACCGGCTGACCAAGCGGGGCCAGCTCGGCCAGGCGCGCCAGCGCTGCATCGATTTCACCCTGACGCCCGGTCAGATAGGCTTCAAGCTCCGGCAGGCCGCCATAATAGACAGGCCGACGCGCATACTGCTCGGCAATGCTGCTGGCCTCGGTCTGATAGCGCGCGGCATATCCGGCCAGCCCGGGTGAGGCCGCATCCAGATAAGCTGCGATCGCCATTTCCGCGTCCGCTCCCGCCTCGATTTCGACCAGAGCGGCGCCGAAACGGCGCAGATCATCATAATGCAGGTCTGTCTGAGCCAGCGCGGGCGCCGACAGAAGTCCGGCCGCCAAAGCCGCTGATGTGATGAAACGATACGTCATGGATCCTCCCGGTCATTTGCCTTGCCGGTAGGATGCGCGCCGCCGCTTCATCGGATGCAGGTGCCGCCCCCCTGGCCGACCGGCGAACCGGGGACCCGTTTATCGTTTTGCTAGTCGATCCGTCGCAAATCGCGTTTGTGGCGCTTCCAGTTGGCGACATAGTGATCAGCCGAAGCTGCCAGGAGTTCGGCCATCTCCGGCCCGAGTGTTTTCATGACCCGTCCCGGCGAGCCGACGACCAGCGAGTTGTCCGGGATTTCCTTGCCTTCCGTGATCAGCGCGTGCGCCCCGATCACGCAATTCCGGCCGATCTTCGCGCCGTTGAGAATCGTGGAGCCGATGCCGATCAGGCAGCCATCACCGACCGTGCAACCATGCAGCATGGCCTGATGACCAATGGTGACGCCCCTGCCAACCGTCAGGGCGATACCCTCATCGGTATGCAGGACCGCGCCGTCCTGGACATTGGAGTTCTCACCGATGGTGATCGGATCATTATCGCCGCGCAGGATTGCGCCATACCAGACACTGGCACCCCGTTCGAGAATGACACGGCCCATGACCTGGGCGCTGTCGGCAACCCAGAATTCATCCGCTGCCGGCAGCTGGGGTACCGAATCGCCCAATGCATAGATCGCCATCATCGTCTCCAGATTTAATTGCGTGAAATATTCGCGACACGCTCGTTCAGAACTTCTTCATCAGGGTACACTGACACTGTAACCGCGATTCGAGACCTGCCCATCCGGCCTTGCATCGTATCGGCAACTCCAAGGGAGGCACCGGGTAGACGGTATGACCAGTCTGCGACCCAGCCCGCCAGAACCGTCCGGTTCATCCGGTTCGTGTCCCTTCAAGTCCTTCGAATCGTCTTCGTTGCAGAGTGTCTTCGCCCCTCGCCTTCCGGCCGAGGGGTTTTTCATGTGTGGAGGTTTCAGCCATGGGTAAGCGTATCGTCAAGCGTCGCCAGCGTGCCGAGTTCAACACGGCACATTATCAATCCGAAGAGACCAAGGTTCGCGCTCTCTTTCCCGGCACCAACTGGGCGCCGGACGCCAGGGATCCCATGCGGGACCAGCGCTTCATCAAGACGGTCAAACCCCGCTCCGAGGGGCAGGCCAATCTGATGACGTCGATCGACGAGCATAATCTGGTCCTGGCTCTTGGACCGGCCGGGACGGGCAAGACCTTCCTCGCCGTCGCCAAGGGCGTCGAAGCGCTTGAATCCGGGTCGGTCAGCCGGATCGTGCTGTCCCGCCCGGCGGTTGAGGCCGGCGAATCCATCGGCTTTCTCCCCGGCGCCATGGAAGAGAAACTCGCCCCCTACCTGCGACCACTCTATGACGCCCTCGCCGACCGGCTGAGCCCGAAAAAGCTCAAGGCGATGATGGCCGAAGGGCTGATCGAGATCGCACCTATCGGCTATATGCGGGGCCGCACGCTGAACAATGCCTTCGTCGTGGTCGACGAAGCCCAGAACTGCACCTACGGCCAGCTCAAGATGCTACTGACCCGACTGGGCTGGAACTCGACCATGGTGGTGACCGGTGACCCGGCGCAGACAGACCTGCTGCCGGACATGTCGGGACTCGGCCAGATTGCCGACAAGATGGAAGACTTGGAAGATATCGCGGTCTGCCGACTGGCCGCCGAAGACATCGTCCGGCACCCGCTCGTCGCAACCATGCTGACGGTTCTCTGAACCAGACGACTGATCAAAAAGACACAACAATCCACGCTGACTGAAGCGGCGCGGGGCTGGCTGGCCCCGCGCCGTTTGTCGTCGGGCCGGTTGTTATCGGACCGGTTGTCGTCGAGTCTCCGCTGAGCGACTATCGGAATTTGCGGAGACCGATCAGCTGCCAGCACAGAAAAATGAGCGTCGCCTGCAGACCGATTTCAAACCAGCCAACCACCCCGTTGTTGAAAGCGACATTCGACGACACCGTGATCCAGTCGATCCGGGCGATGATGAATGCCACAACCAATGCCGCCATTGCCCAGCTGCGTCGCATCAGGATCAGGATGAAGGCCACGGAGTAGGAAAGCGTGAAGGCTACAAAGCTGATCCGATTGACCAGCGCTTCTGTCCGCAGGAATTCGGCAAGGTCGAACCAGACCAGCTGCGTCGGCCACACCCCGGCCCGGCCGAGCGTTTCCATCCCGACCCAGTAGACCACATAGGCCATCTGAACCGAGGACAGAACAAGCAGGACGCGATAGACGACATCGCTGTTGAACAGCGGGGGAAACCGGCGGCCGCCCTGATCGGCGCCGGGTGTGGGATCGTGTAACTTGTAGTGCTTGAGGTGGCGCTTCAGATCAGGGCCCATTATTCGACCCTACGCTGCTTAATCAGCCTGTACAGCTTATTCGAATGACTCCTCCGGCGAAGCGGCCAGGATTCAGTGCAAGGTGATCGGCTTCTTGCGATACCGAACGAGGATGCGGAGGGTCAGGGGGTGGCGCTTTTCGGGATCCAGACCGAGCCGGATCATTTCCGCGCGTGCCCGCTCCCGCAGGCGTCGGGCCCGCAAATACTGGACCGCGACAAAGCCTGCGATGGCGAGATAAGCGACATATTCGGCCACGCCATACCAGTCCGGCAGGAAGACCCAGACCAGTAGCGCAGCAATCGCAGCGAGAATGATGTCGAGGGGCCAGTTCTCCGACGGGTCGAAGAAGGCCAGCACCGGAAAGATGGTGGGATCAATCTCGCCTTCCGGGTCGATCAGCTCGAGCAGACGCTCGAATTCCGCCGACTGGGTCGCCCAGATCCGGTTGAGGTGGCTGAGCTCTGTGTAGCGCTCGGCACTACCGGGCAGCTCGCGATTGAGCAGCATGCAGGCTCGCATCAGCCACTCACCGTCCTGCAAGCGGCCGGAGCCGACAAATCCGCTCATGGGCCGTCCCCATCGAGATCGCGAAGGAGATGGTCGAGCCAGGCGGCGGCCTGATCCGGCGTTTGCCGATCAAGGTCAACCAGTCGGTTGGCTTCGCGCATGGCTGTATCATCGATCGCCCCGACCAGATCCGACAAGGTCCCCACCAGGGCCGGATTGGCCGCGGCCTCCGGGGACAGCAGGATGACCGCATCATAAGGCGGCAGCACCGATTGCGGATCAGCCAGCACCAGGAGATCAAAGGCTGCGATCCGGCCATCCGTCGTATAGGCCGAGATCATGTCGACCTGCTCGTCACGCACGGCGCCGTACATGAAGGCGGCGTCCATCGCCCGGGTCTGCATCGCACCAAGATCATAGGTATCCCGCGTCATCACCCATTCGGGACGGGAAAAGACCTCAGCATCGCCGCCGACGGTCAATCCGTCTGCAACCCGCGACAGGTCAGCCAGGCTCTCAACCCCCAGCGCGGCGGCCCGTTCGCGGGCCATGGCGAAACCGTAGGCGTTCTCGAAACCCAGACCGCCAAGGGCGAGAATGTCATGCTCGGCGTAGAGCCAGCCAGTCATCTCGGCCAGCATGGCGTAGCGGTTGATCGGCTCCGGCCGGTTCATCACGGTCGCCCAGATGGTGCCACTATAGTCGATATAGACGTCGATCTCATTGGTCCGCAGGGCATCGAAGGCGATTGTCGAGCCGAGATTGTCACGCCGGTCGACCCGGGCGCCAGCCTCTTCCAGTCGCGTCTCGAGCAGAGCGCCGAGAATATACTGTTCAGTGAAGGCCTTGGCCCCGATTACGACGCGCTGATCGGCAAGGCTGTTGGCGACAGCCCCCTGCGCCGGACCCGTATTGGCGCCACGCCCGGGATCGAAATCGATGAAACGCGGGGCCACCGTGACGACCAGCAGGCTGGCCAGCGCGACGCCGACACCGGTCGCCAGTCCGCGCCGACGGTCCCGGGCGGCGACTTCGAGAAGCCGGATCATCTGGTCGAGGACGATGGCGAGACCGGTCGCGAACAAGCAGCCGAACAGGACAGAGAGCCAGTTACGGGTCTGCAGACCCGCAAAGATATAATTGCCAAGGCTCGATGCCCCGACCGGTGTCGCCAGTGTTGCGGCCCCGACGACCCAGACCACCGCCGTGCGCAGGCCGGCCACGATCACCGGCAAGGCCAGCGGCAGCTCGACCTGCCACAGGCTTTCACGGAGTGTCATGCCGATCCCGCGCGCCGCCTCGCGAACGACCGGATCGACACCTTGAAGACCGACGATCGTGTTGCGCAGGATCGGCAGGATGGAATAGAGCATCAGCGCCAGAAAGGCGGGTGCATACCCGATCGTGCCGCCCAGAAGCGGAACCATCAGTGCCAGCAAGGCCAGGCCGGGAATGGTTTGCACGACGCTGGCCGCATTGAGCACGCCCCCTGCCAGGCGCGGGCGCCCTGCCGCATGGATGCCCAGTGGCAGGCTGATCGCCAGCCCGACCAGGATCGCCGAGAGCGACAGCAGGACGTGACCGGCCAGCAAGTCGGGCAGCTCGGCCCAGCGTTCAGCGAGATTGACGTTCATCGCGCCAGCTCCGCAATCGCCTGCATCTGCCGCCGCGGGGTCTCCAGCAGGCCGGAAACATAGTCGTCCGCGGGCGCTGTCATCAGCGTATGGGGTGTCCCCTGCTGCACAATCTGACCCGCCCGCATGACCGCGACCTCGTCGGCCATGATCAAGGCTTCAGCCATGTCGTGGGTCACCATGACAGCGGCAAAGCCCAGATCCGCTTGCAGGCTTTTGAAGTCCTGCTGCAGACCATCACGCGTGATCGGGTCGAGCGCACTGAAGGGCTCGTCCATGAGGACAAGTTCCGGTTCGCCGGCCAGAGCCCGGGCAAAGCCGACACGCTGACGCTGACCGCCGGACAGCTCAGCGGGCATGCGATCGCCAAACTCACGCGGGTCAAGCCGGACGAGGTCGAGCATCTCCCGCACCCGCAGCTCGATGCGGGCACCGTCCTGTCCGGACAGGCGCGGGATAAGGCCGACATTCTGGCGCACGGAGAGGTGGGGAAACAGACCGTCCCCCTGCATCACCCAGCCGATCCGGCGTCGCAGGGCGACCGGATCGAGCGCGGCAATATCCTGACCACCAAAAACAATCGAACCGCCCGAAGTCTCCTCCAGGCGGTTGATCATTTTCAGAAGACTGGTCTTTCCGCACCCGGAGGCGCCGGCGAGCGCCAGCAGCTTTCCCCGGTTCACGCTGAGCGAGACACCCCGCACGGCCTCGATACCACCGGCATACGTCTTGGCGACGTTGCGGACATCAAGGACAAGGGGCGTCGCTTCGCTCAAAGATCTTCCAGATCGATATCCAGGATCGTGATCTCGAACGAGTAGGAGGTTTCACCCTCATCAATGATCTTGGACACGACGCCGAGACATTCGTCGGCAATGTGAATTTCGGCACACTCGTCGGGACGATTGCGACACTGCACCACCATCTCCGGGTTGAGCTTGGCCTGCAGGAACATCTGGAGCTTCGCGGCTTCCAGATTGGTCATGTTCTTGTTCAAGGGAGTTTCTCCGGTCGAGGGGATTCGAAATCGGCGCCAACTAAGCCCATGACAGGGGGGCGCGTCCAGTATGATGCTGTCCGTCACTGTGTACGCAATCGCAGCGAGACCGGGCTCAACCCGAGCTTTGCGGCAGGCTCTGGTCCATGCTCCGGGCCGGATCCTTGCCGCAACTGCCGACGACCTTCGCCGGCACACCCGCCACCGTACAGCCGGCCGGAACGGGCTCCAGCACCACCGAGCCAGCCGCAATACGCGCCCCGTCACCGACCGTAATATTGCCAAGGACACGGGCACCGGCACCGATCAGGACACCCTTGCCGATCTTGGGGTGACGGTCCTTGTGGGCAGCCCCGGTTCCGCCCAGCGTGACTTCATGCAGGATCGAGCAGTTGTCACCGACCACAGCCGTCTCGCCGATCACGACCGAGGTCGCATGGTCCAGCATCACGCCCCGGCCGATGCGGGCCGCAGGGTGGATATCCAGGCCGAAGCGCTCACCGACCCGGCTCTGAAGATGGAAAGCCAGCGTCTGGCGCCCCTGATGCCAGAGCCAGTGCCCGACACGGTGGGCCTGCAGGGCGTTATAGCCCTTGAAGTAGAGAAAAGGCTGAAGAAGGCTCAGACAGGCCGGGTCCCGCTCATCAATGGCGATCATGTCGGCGGCGGCCTGCTCGACGATATCGGGATCGCCGGCAATCGCCTCCTCGGCCACATCCCGCGCCAGCATCGCATCCAGCTGGGCATCGGCCAGCTTGGCGGCGATCCGATAGGCCAGCGCGTCCGAGAAGGTGTTGTGCCGCAGGATGGCTGCGTTCAGAAAGCTCGCGAGGATCGGCTCCTCAGCCGCTGCTGAGGCGGCTTCAACGCGCAGACGGGCCCAGATGGACTCGACGCCGGTGCGCGCGTCGACGGCGGTTTCAACTTCGCTCAGCGGCATCACGCTCTCCTCGTCCCTTGGTCCAGCATCGCGGCGGCCAGATCATCCTCCAGCTCACCCTCACGAGCCATGTAGTACGCTTGCAGCAGCATCGCCACTGTCAAGGCGTCCCGGATCCTGCCCGATTTCACCTCGGCCAGCGCATCACGAAAATGTATGTGACGAATGCGCAGCGCTTCTGTTCCGTCGGGCTCGGCCTCGCCGGGCGTCAGGCCGGTGGCAAGAAATCCGACCGCACACTCATCCGTGACCGAGTTGGAAAGGTCCATCCGCAGGATCTCCCGCCAATGCTCCGCCCGATAGCCGGTCTCCTCGCGCAGCTCACGGGCCGCGCCTTCGAGCGGGTCCTCGCCGAGCGGGCCACCGCCCTCCGGGATTTCCCAGCTATAGCGGTCCTGCGGAAACCGGTGCTGTCCGACGAGGACGATATGGCCATCTGGCAAGACCGGCAGGATGGCGAGGGCCAGATTGGCGAAGCCGACCACGCCGTAAAGACCGGGCTCACCATCCGGGCGCGTGACCGCATGCTCGGTCAGGCTGACCCAGGGATTGCGGTAGACTTCCTTGGTGGCGTGCACTTGCCACGGGCCACGCATCTTGCTCATGGGGCACCTTTTCCTGCTGCCGCCCGTCTCAGGGCTAGGCGTGTTGGGGGCGACCGGACAAGCCTGCCGACGATCGTCCCTCACCGCCCTGTTGCAGCATCCCGGCCAGACGTCGCTTCCTTGCCGCGAGGCGCGCCATCAGCGTGAAAGCGGCAGGCGCGAAGATCAGGGCCAGCAGGGCCGAGCCCGCGACGCCGCCTACCATCGCCGCCGCAAAGGGCAGCCAGAAACTGTCACCCGACAGGATGAGCGGGATGAAACCACCGATCGTGGTCAGCGTGGTCGAGATGATATGCCGGGTCGCGTCCATGACGGTGGCCTGGACCGCACCCGCCTCCAGCGCAACGGCAGCCGGATTGGCCCGCAGCGCCGACAAGACCACGATCGCACCATTGATCGACAGCCCCATCAACCCCATCGAGCCGACAATGGCGTTGAAGCCAAGCGGTGTCCCGAAGGCCCAGACGCCGAACATTGCCAGACCGACCGACAGGAAGGCGACGATGAAGATGACCCCGGCATAGCGGAAGGAATTGAAGGCAAGCACGACCGACCCGATCATCAGGACCAGCAGCGGCACGGCGGTCCCGAACAGACCGGCCATCGCACTGCCGCGCTCGGCCGCCTCACCGGCCACCTGCAGTTCATAGCCCGGCGGCAGGATGATGCCGGCTGCATCGAGTGCACCAAAGAAATGCTCCAGCGCCGGCGCCGGAAGCGTGTAGGGATCGAGATAGCCATAGATCGTGTTGACGCGGCGACCGTCCTCATGCGGGATCCGCGCGACTTGAGGCGCCAGGACCACCTCCCCCAGCGCCGCCATCGGCGAGGACAGGATGTCCCGACCCGGAGCCGCAAGAGGAGAGGCGGAAACGGATGAAAGGCTGGACCGCCGGGAGTCACGGGCAATGACCCGAACCGGCAATTCCTCAACGCCTTCCAGCACGCTTCCGCCCACAACGCCGTCCAATTCGCCACGCAACCGGTTGGCGAGGTCATCGAGACGAATTCCGGCGAGTTCCGCAGAGGCTTCATCGGCCATGATCCGGGCCACAGGCTCCCCCATTTCCAGCAGGGCGAGCGTGTGCGTGATCGTCGGGGTCTGCGCCAGGACGGCGCGGATTTCATTGCCCAGCCGGTTGAGCTCGGACAGCTCCGGCCCGACGAGGACCAGCTCGATCGGGGCCGGGATGGGCGGTCCCTGCTCGAAGGGCAGGGTCAGCAGGCGGGCGTCGGGAAATTCCGACATCACGCGGCGTTGCAGGTCCGGCAGGATACGGGCGGTTGCCTCGGGCGACACCGTCCGGACAAAGCCGGCGGCATAACTCGAGACGCCGCTCGTATTGCCGACCACGTTGTAATACGTACGCGGCGCGCTTTCGCCGATGACCCAGGAGACACGATCAACACCCTCATAGGACTCGATCAACGCCGAGGCCCGCTCCGTCTGCCGTCGGGTTTCCGCAATCGAGGTCGAAGACGGCAATTCCAGCGAGAGCTGGAACATGTCGCGTTCGGTTGGCGGAAAGAATTGCATCGGCAAGGTCGACGCGGCCGCGAAGCCGGCAATCGGCAGCACGATCCCGCCGACAAGTCCCGTCCATGGCCTGCGGGTGATCGCGTCAAGCACGGCAGGATAGAAACCGGCCAACGGTCCGGCACCGATACCCTGACGCCAGAAGCGGCGGGGACCATCGGTGATCGACGGATCATCGAACCAGGCTGCGAACGCACCGACCACGGTCATCGCCAGGATGAAGGAGGAAACAACCGCAAAGATCACCGAAATCCCAATCATCGAGATAAACTCGCCCGCGGCGCCCGGCATCAGGGCGATCGGCGCGAACGCGAAGACGGTTGTCAGTGTCGACGCCAGCAGCGGCGCAAAGAGGTGCCGCAGGGCCTTGTCGAGTGCATCGACCGGCGCCGCGCCGCGGGCCCGCATCAAGCGGTATTCGTCTACGACCACGATGGCGTTGTCGATCAACAGACCGAGCGCAACAACAAGCCCGGTCACTGACATCTGGTGCAGGGGCTCGCCATAGAGACGCGTCAGGATCAACACGGCCAGAACAGTCAGCGGCAAGGCCGAGCCGACGATCAACGCGGCGCGCCAGCCCATCATCAGGAAAAGAACCGCGAACACGATCAGCGCCGAGTAGCCCAGATCGCGCGCCAGTCCGCTCAGGCGGCTGTCGACATAGTCGGCCTGCCGGAAGATGGTCTCGACCTCTACCCCGGGAACCGACGCCGCAAACGCGGCGACGACCGCATCGGCCGAAGCCGACCAGGTATCCACGCGCAATTCGGGCTGCAGGTAGGCCGCGACAAAGACCGCACGCTGACCATGGGTCGTCGCCAGGGCTTCGACCGGCGAACGTGCGCCTTTCTCGACGTCGGCGACATCGCCGACACGAATGAATTCGCCATCAGGCCCCTCCCCCAGCGCGATCGCCCGGATCCGGTCCAGCCCGTCAAACTCGCCGGCGATCTCGACATTGAGATCAACGCCTCCCGCGCGCAGCTCTCCTGCCGGCGACTTCGAGTCCGCACTCGCCGTGAGCCTTGCCAGGTCCGCCATGGTCAGACCGAGCGCCGCGAGCGTATCCGGATCGGCCAGGATCCGGATCTCCTCCTCGACCTCGCCGTAAACCGCGGTCTCCTCCGTACCGCTCATATTGCGTAGCTGGGATTCAAGGTCAGTCGCCAGCCGTGAGAGAATGGCGAGGTTTTCCTCGCCGCTATCACCCCAGGTCAGCGAAACAATCATGGTTGCCGCGCCGAGATACTGACGCCGCACATCCGGCGCGATCACGCCCTGCGGCAGGCGCGGGCGGACGCTTTCAACCTGTTCCCGGATCTGGGTCCAGGCCTGGTCGACCTGGGTTTCGTTGAGGTCCTCGCGGATCTGCAACTGGATCACCGACACACCCGACCGCGAATTGGAACTGGTCTGGTTGATCTCGGCCAGTTCGTGGATGGCGTTTTCCAGCGGCTCGGTGACCAGTGCTTCCACCCGCTCCGCAGAGGCGCCCGGGAAAGCTGTGACCACAAGACCGAACCGTTCGGTCAGGGATGGATCCTCCTGGCGACCCAGCGACAGGAGCGCCCCGAAACCCGCGGCGACCAGAAGGATGACGGCCAGCGCCGTCAGGCGTGAGTAGCGATAGAAGAGCGTGCTCATTGGCCCCGCCCCGCCTCGCCCGCCGGCACGACATGCTGTCCCGGCGTTATCCGCTGAAGACCGGAGGCCAGCAGCAATTCACCGTCTTCGACGGCACCGCGCACATAGATGCGCTCAACTTCGATCCGGACAGTTTCGACGACGCGCGGTTCCAGCCGGTAGGCCCCATCCTCATCGGGCGCGAGGACATAGACCGACCACAGGCCACGGCGCCCCTCGGCAAGGGCGGCTGTCGGCACCCAGAACCCATCGGCTCCGATCGGCGTTTCCACCGCCAGGCGGACGATCTGACCGGCGGCGACCGGTTGGCCCGGCTCGAGGTCGAAGACAGCCGTCACCGTCCGGGTCTGCCGGTCCACGACCGCGGAGGAGGCCCGAAAATGGCCCTCCACGGGCGCTACCTGGCTATCGACAGCAAAACGCACGGCGTCCCCGGCTCGATAGCGGGCGGCAACAGATTGCGGAAGACCGACACGGACCTCGAGTGAGTCCAGTTCAACCAGATCGAGCAGGGGTTGCCCCGGTGACGCGATCGCGCCTTCATCCCCTCGCCGCGCTGTGACCACACCGTCGAAGGGGGCCGTGACGACGGAAAGATCGAGCTGGATCCGCAAGGCATCCGCAGCAGCGGCGGCCGCGTTTTGACGCGCGAGGGCGGCCCGGGTCGAGGTTCGAACCTCGTCGAAACGTTGTTGCGAGATGTGGCCGCGCTCCAGCAATTGTGCCTGGCGGGTCTCCGTATCCCGCGCCAGGGCTGTCTGGGCGGCGGCCTCGGCGGTCTGGGCATCCGCCGCGGCGATCTGCGCCTCCAGAGCGCGCACATCAAGCCGGGCCAGAACGTCACCTTCGACGACACGGGCCCCCACATCCACAAGAACCTCATCAATGCGCCCTGCCCGCTCAAAACCGAGCGCACTTTGCCGGCGCGCGGTGATCAGACCGGGAAAGAACTCGGCAATCCGGGCGTCCGGGTCATAGGTCGCGGTTATCGCTGAAACGCTGATTGGCGGCGGTGCGCTGGCGACGAAGTTGGCTTCGGCCCGCAAGGCCGTCACCCCGAACACCAGGATGGCGACCAGGAAGGCCGCAAGGCCGACTGCCATTCCGGCACCCAAAGGCCGTTTGTAAAGAGACATGTGAACACCCTCGCCCTGTCATGGACGAGGATATAGGGCGATAAATGCCGTTTGAGAAGTGAACGCCGTTCACATTTTCAAAAAATATTTATGACACGTCCTTTGTAAGCCCGCGCATGATCATGTCGGTGTGCAGATCGATCACTGCATCCAGGGACACATGTTCCGACCCCGGCATCCCGTTTGGAAAGTCATCCAGAGAGACAATCAGCATGGTCAGTCCATGCAGGCTGGCCCAGACACTCTTGGACGCGACACGTGGATCGACTTCGCGGAACGAGCCTTCGAGCTGGCCGGCCTGGATCATCTGGACCAGTTTTTCCTCGGCCTCGAAAGCGACTTCTTTTTCGTCGTGGATATGCGGCTTGCCGGTCACCGACGGCGAAAACGCCATCATGTAATGATTGGGCTCCTCGGTACCGGTCTCGATATAGGCCCGCATGCAGCGCGAGCAGAGCTTGGCGGTCTCGCCGCCTTCTTCCATCGCCGCATGGATGCGCGCGAGCAGACGCTCGAAGAACATCTCCCGGATCGCCGTGAAGAGATCGTCCTTGGACGCGAAATACTTGTAAATCGCCGCCGGCGAGTAATCGATCGCCTCGGCCAGGCGGCGCATGGAGATACCTTCCTCGCCATCCGACGTGAAGATTGCCTCCGCCGCATCAATGATGGCTTCACGCACCTTGCGGCGGCGACGGTCGGCCGGCGTATCATCTTCAAAGGCGATTTCAGCGTTCATGCTTGCAACTTACCCCACACCCACTCACTTTGAGTCCGGTCCCCGACAACAGGTATACCGACCACGGACCGTCAAGGTCAAAGCTAGTCTCGCAGCCATCAGGTCAGTCATCATAATGAATGATACAGCTCTTCCTCCGTTTCCGGCTCCCGGCGAGCGTCTTGCGCCATGCCATCGCAGTCCGGAAACGCTTGCGCTTTTGACCCGTCGTCGCTCGGCAACCGCGATTACCATGGCCGAACCCGGGCCCTCGCCGGACCAGGTCGAGCGTCTGCTCGGCATTGCGGCGCGCGTCCCCGATCATGGCAAGCTGACGCCGTGGCGATTCATGCTGTTCGAGGGGGAGGCCCGGTCCGATTTCGGCCAGATCCTGGGCAAGGTGTTCGCGGCAGCGACGCCGGACGCCGGCGAGGCCCAGATTGCGTTCGAGACGAACCGGCTGAACCGGGCACCACTGGTCATTGCCGTGATTTCAAACGTTCTGGAGAAGCACAAGGTCCCCGAATGGGAGCAGATCCTCTCGGCCGGAGCTGTCTGCCAGAACATGCTGATCGCCGCATCGGCGATGGGATTCGGCGCCCAGTGGCTGACCGAGTGGTACGCCTATGACCCCCAGGTCAAGGATGCGCTCGGCCTGCGCTCGGGAGAGCGTATCGCCGGCTTCATCTACATCGGCTCGGTCACCGAAGAGCCCGTCGAACGCGCCCGCCCCGCGGCGCATATCGACCGCTGGGACGCCTAGCCGGACGGCGCGGCAGCACACCGGTACGCGGCCAGCGTCCGCCCCCTCTCTGGCGGCCCATCAAGACTCTGTAATCCGATCCGCATGATCGGCAGGGTTTCTGTATGCAACCGATCTCGATCCGTATCGACGCCCCATTTGACCGGCGGCGGGTCCGAGGCATGCGCGGGATCAACCACAGGATTCGGTTACACCCGAAATGCTGGACGCAAATATCCCTAACAGCCCCCGAATCCTCGCGAATTACAAAAAACTGTCATGAACGCTCCGCGTGCGCTTTAGCGGGGCCAGCTTCGATATCGGTTGAGAAAGACGTGGATGGCCCCCGGGCCGTCCACCAGAGGACATATTATGCGAGGACTAAGCACACTTCCCATTTTTGCACGTGTTGGAATCCTGGGCGGGCTGATTGCCTTCACCCTGATCTCGCTCGCGGCAACGCTCTGGTACAGCGACACGGCGACGACCCGAGCCCTCGCACGCCAAAGCAATTTCACCGAGATCGAACGCCTGTCACTGGAAATGGAAATCAGTGCGCTGCAGATGCGCCGACGCGAAAAGGACTTCCTGCTTCGCAACCAGGCCCGCTATCTCGGTCTTTACGAGCAGGCCGCTGACCAGGTCGCCGCCCATCTCGAAGCCCTGCGCCGACTCGACACACCTGCCGATATCGAGGCGGCGATCAGCCGACTGGAAAGCCAGCTCCCGCGGCACCGCTCGGTGTTTGGACAGGTGGTTGCCGACCAGACGTCGCTGGGCCTGACCCATGAGGAAGGGCTGCAAGGTGCCCTGCGAGCCTCGGTTCATGACGTTGAGGAGCGACTCGCCGACTTCAACGATGCCGAGCTGACAGTGTTGATGCTGATGATGCGGCGTCACGAAAAGGATTTCATGCTCCGCAGCAGCGCCCGCTACATCACCTCTTTCGAGACACGCCAGGGCGAGTTTGCGGACCTGCTTGCCCAGCGTGATTACCCCGCAGCCGACATCACCGCGATCACAGCGTTGATGGCAGCCTACTCACGTGATTTCCACGCATGGGCGGAAGGTCAGCTGGCGATCAGCGAAACCGTCGGCGAGCTGTCGGCCATCTTCGCTGAAATGGACCCCGACTTCACGCTCATTCTCGACCGCGCACAGAGCGAAGGCCGGGCGGCAGCCCAGGCCCTGGCCGAAGAACGCGACCGGATCCGCATGCTCACACTCGGGATGGTGATCGCCATCGCCGCGATCGCCGGGGTTTTGTGCTGGATGGTCGGACGCTCCATCGCCTCTCCGATCAAGGCCCTGACGGACGCCATGGGGGCACTCGCAAAAGGCCGGACCGACGGCACGATACCGGCGACCTCGCAAGGTGGCGAGATCGGTTTGATGGCCGGCGCCGTTCTCGTCTTCCAGAAAAACCAGATCGAGATCGACCAGATGCGGGCCGAACAGGCGCTTGCGGACGAGCGCGCCGCTGAAGAAAAGCGCCGCATCATGAACGAGATGGCCGATGAATTCGACGCCAGCGTCGGCAGCATTGCCAAGGATGTCTCGTCCGCGTCCGCGGCCATGATCCAGGTCGCTGATCGCTTGCGCGACGCTGCCCGGCAATCAGAAGAACGGTCATCCATCGTCGCCAGCGCTGCAGAGGAAACATCAGCGAACACTCAGGCGGTCGCCTCTGCCGCCGAGGAGCTGACCAGCTCTATCCGGGAGATCAATCGCCAGGTGACGGAATCCCGAACGCTGACCAGCGACGCAGTCCAGGAAGCCGACGTCACACGGACGACCGTCTCCGGTCTCGGCGAAGCCGCCATCAAGATTGGTGATGTCGTCACCCTGATCCAGTCAATCGCCGAACAGACCAACCTGTTGGCGCTCAATGCGACAATCGAGGCCTCGCGCGCCGGTGATGCCGGCAAGGGCTTCGCTGTCGTCGCCTCCGAGGTCAAGGCCCTCGCCGATCAGACCGCCAAGGCCACGCTTGAGATCGCGGACCAGATCGATGCCATCCAGAAGAGTGGTGATCACGCGATTGCCGCGATCGGCTCGATGGCTTCGACCATCGATCGCGTGTCGGCCAGCACGACTGCCATCGCCTCGGCGATCGAGCAGCAAGATGCCGCGGCGCGGGAAATCGCCGGCAGTGTCTCCCAAGCCGCTGCCGGCACCTCGCAGGTAACCGAGAGCATTACGGCCCTTTCCGTCAATGTCCGCGATACCGATGCCGGCGCCGGAGAAATGCTGTCGGCCGCCCAAGGTGTTTCTGGCGATGCCGAACGCCTCAAGGACGCTCTCGCGAGCTTCCTGCAACAGATCCGCGCTGCTTGACCGGCCCCAATCAGGACGAAAACCATGACAAGAATCACACTGATGGGCGCAGCCGCGTTCGCCTGCCTCGCCTCAGCCCCCGCACTGGCACAGGAGGGCGGGTTCTCGCTCTCGCCAGCGCCGCGCTGGGACAGCGCCGACGGAGAGAGCTCGTTCAAGCTGCGCGGTCGCCTGTTCATTGACCAGGCCGATGTCGACTGGACCAGCCCGTTTAGCGGCGACCCGACCGACAGCACCGAATTCCGGACGGCGCGGCTCGGTTTCGAGATCGAGCATGGCCCGGTTAAGTTCGTGGCGGAGTACGACTTCGCCAGCGGCGATGCCAAGCCCAATGACATCCTCGCTGCCATCACCCTGCCCCGGGGCACAGTGCGGATTGGCCACTTCAAGACCATGAACTCGCTCGAGGAGGAAACCTCCTCGCGCTACACCACCTTCATGGAGCGCGGGATCGCGACGGACCTGTTTGGTCTCGATCGCCGCATCGGGGTCGCTTACAACTGGTCGGGCAACGGCTTCACCGCAAGCGTCGGCGTGTTCGGCGGCCGGATGGACGACAATTTTGCGTTCCGGGAATCCGACGGATCAAGCGCGACCGCAGCCCGCGTCACCTGGTCGAACGTGCAGGACGGGACACGCTGGCATGTCGGGGCATCCTGGCGGGGCATGGACTATGATGGTGGCACCCGACTGCGGGTCTATCCGCAAGCCCATCTGGCCAACCGTTTCACAGCCATCGACTACCGTACCGGCGCGGCTCTCGGCGCCGCCGACAGTTCAGACTTCCTGGGCCTCGAGCTGGCTGCCATCCACGGCCCCTTCCATGTTCATGGCGAGTTCGCCCAACTGACACTGGATGGTCCGGCCAGCGATCCGAGCTTCAACAGCGGGTTCGCACAGGCCGGCTGGATCCTGACGGGCGAAACCCGCCCCTACAAGGAATCCGGCGGCGTGTTCAATCGCCTGCGCCCGGAGAGCGGGATTTTCAGCGGCGGCCACGGCGCGTTCGAAATTGCTGCGCGGTATGACATCACCGACCTTGGCGATGCCAATCTGGGCGAGATCCGTGCCACCACCTTCGGCGCCAACTGGTATCTGGACGACTATCTGCGGGTCATGGCGAACTATGTGATGGCCGAGATGGACGCTGCGACCTTCACGGAGACCAGCGACACAGTCCAGTTCCGGATCCAGGCCGACTTCTGATCCCGGCCCTGCTGCCGCTAAAGAAAAGGGCGCTGCCATTCGGCAGCGCCCTTTTTTCTGTCCGATGGACCGCAAACCGATCGACGGTGTCAGCCCCGGCCGCGATAGCCGGGAACGTCCTGGTCTGGGATCCAGACCCCTTTGGGCGGTTCCCCGGTGGCAAAGAAGACATCGATCGGGATGCCACCGCGCGGATACCAGTAGCCACCAATGCGCAGCCAGACCGGGTCCAGCTCCTTCACGAGGCGCTGACCGATCCCGGTCGTGCAGGCCTCGTGGAAGGCGCCATGATTGCGGAAGCTGCCGAGATACAGCTTGAGCGACTTGCTCTCGACGATCCAGTCGCGGGGAACATAGTCGATCACGAGATGGGCGAAATCGGGCGCGCCGGTCACCGGGCAGAGCGAGGTGAATTCCGGGCACACGAAGCGCGTCATGTAGGGCGCGTCGCAGGGATTGGCGACACGCTCCAACTGGGCGGCTTCGGGATCATCCGGCAGCGGGGTCATCGTCCCCAGCTGGCCGAGCACATTGTAGCGATCATCAGTCATGGCGCGGATTTAGTCCCCGCATTGCCAACAGGCAAGCCGCTCAGACAACCTTCACCTCATCCGGCACCGGCATCGCGGTGCGTGAGAACACCCGACGGATGGAAAAGCTGGAGACAAGCCGGGTCACGCCCGGCAGCCCCGACAGCACTTCCCGGTGCACGCGCTCATAGTCGTTGGCATCACGCACCAGCACGCGGACAAGATAGTCCGCATCGCCACTCATCAGGTAACATTCCATCACTTCGGGAACGTGCTCGACCGCCTTTTCGAAGGCGACCAGCGTGTCGCGCTTCTGATTGTCCAGCGTCACCTGGACATAGACCGTGATGCCGCGGCCGAGGGCCTGCTCGGACAGGATGGCGACATAGCGATCAATGATCCCAGCCCCCTCAAGGGCCTTGACCCGGCGGTGGCAGGCGGAAGCCGACAGGCCAACGCGCTCGGCCAGCTCGGCATTGGTCAGGCGCCCCTGCTCCTGCAGCCGCTCGAGGATGGCGATATCAACACTATCAAGACGCAAGACACACTCTCCCGGACAAGATGGGTAATTCCGCAGATCATTCTGGATTATCGCAAAGGCTTGGTATATATCACGGCACGAACATGAAAAGCCGCACGATAATTCACAACATCAGGCCTGAGTTGTCAAATTCAATCACGCAGACCGCCTTTCTTCGCAGATTATCGAAGGAAGCGCCGCGCTGCCCAACCCACAAGGGATGATCATGCGTATCGGGGTGCCCAAGGAAATCAAAGTTCGCGAATACCGGGTCGGTCTGACACCGAACAGTGTCGCGGAATTCGTGCGCCACGGCCACGAGGTCTTTGTCGAAACCGCGGCCGGCGACGGCATCGGTTTCACCAATGACGACTATATCGCCGCCGGAGCCTCGATCCTGCCCGACGCGGCGGCCGTGTTTGAGTCGGCCGAGATGATCGTCAAGGTGAAGGAACCGCAGCCGTCCGAGACGGCGATGCTGAAGCCGCACCACACACTCTATACCTATCTCCACCTCGCCGCAGACCCGGTCCAGGCCGAAGGGCTGCGCAAGGCGGGCTGCCTGTCGATCGCCTATGAGACGGTTACCGACCGTGATGGGCGTCTGCCCCTGCTCACGCCGATGAGCCAGGTCGCGGGACGGATGTCGGTCTCGGTGGCTGCCCATTGCCTGATGAAGGCCCAGGGCGGCCGCGGCACGATGCTGGGCGGCGTTCCCGGCGTTCTGCCGGCCAAGGTTGTCATCATCGGTGGCGGTGTCGCCGGCACCCACGCGGCCGAGATGGCGATCGGTGCCCGCGCCGATGTCACGGTATTTGATCGCTCCAACCGCCGCTTGGCCGAGCTGGACGAGCAATTCTCCGGCGCGGTGAAGACCGCCTATTCGACCCAGGCCGCACTGCAGGACGCCGTGCGTGAAGCCGATGTCGTGATCGGCGCCGTATTGATCCCGGGCGCAGCCGCGCCGAAGCTGGTGACCCGCGCGATGCTGAAAGAGATGAAGGACGGCGCCGTCCTCGTCGATATCGCCATCGACCAAGGGGGCTGTTTCGAGACCTCCAGGGCGACCACGCATGACGACCCGACCTACATCATCGACGGTGTGGTTCACTACTGCGTCGCCAATATGCCGGGCGCCTATGCCCGCACCTCCACGCTGGCCCTCAACAATGCAACCCTGCCGCTCGGCCTGGAAATCGCGAACAAGGGCACCAAGCGCGCCCTTAATGAGAACCCGCACCTGCGTGAGGGCCTGACCACGGCTGACGGTGAAGTCTGCCATCAGCTGGTCGCCGATGATCTCGGCCTGCCCTGCGTCAAGCCGGACTGGCTCAACGCCTGATCGCACGAGCAGGATCGAACACGAAACGGGCGGGCATCGCGAGGTGCCCGCCCTTTGCTTTTCCCGGTGTCGCGGGTACAGCGTGCAAGTGTCACACGAATCGTTGAGCGTGTGACACCTGAGGCGGTGGGGAGACCGCAGCGACAAGGGAATGTGTCCGTGGCAAACCGCTATGATCTGGTCATCTTCGATTTCGATGGCACGCTGGCCGACAGCCTGACCTGGTTTCGTGGGGCACTCGGGGATGTCATCGACAAGCACAACCTGCCGCCGATTTGCGAAGCACGGGCTGAAGCCCTTCGCGGCCTGACCCCGAAACAGATCATGGACGAGCTGGCCATTCCGGCCTGGAAAATCCCGTTTATCGCCTCGGATGTGCGGGCCCGTGCTGCCGAGAATGTCGACAAGATCCACCTCTTTGACGGCATTCGCGACCTGATCGCGGAGCTGGCCGGGCAGGGTGCCGAGCTGGCCGTGGTGTCCTCGAATGGCGAGACGGCCGTCAAGGCCGTGCTCGGCGAGCCGCTGGTCGGCCATTTCGGACAATTCGCTTGCGGTGCGGCTCTTTTCGGCAAAGCTTCGGTCTTCCGCAAGGTGATCAAGCGCGCAGGAACCACCCCCGAGCGGACCCTGTGCGTCGGCGATGAAATCCGTGACATCGATGCCGCGCGCGAAGTCGGCTGCGCGGCAGGGGCTGTCGACTGGGGCTTTGCCACACCGGAGATCCTGAGCGCCCAGACGCCGGACTACCTGTTCTCCCGTCCGTCACAGATCGCCGCAACGCTCGAGCAGAGCCAGCATCAGGCAAGCCGCGCCTGACGACAAACAAACCGCGCGACATGAAAAAGCCCCCGCTGGACGGCGAGGGCTTTTCCTCTGGTCCGACAAGGCCGGTTATCAGCCTATCAGGCGGGCCTTGGCCGCATCGTACTCGGCCTTCAGCTGATCGATAAAGTCTGCCGCCGGACGCACGGACTTGACCGAACCGATACCCTGGCCCGAACCCCAAATGTCTTTCCAGGCCTTGGCCTTGGAGCCGCCGCCAGAGCCGAAATTCATTGCCGACGGATCGCTTTCCGGAAGATCATCGGGGTTGAGGCCGGCATCGATGATCGACTTCTTCAGATAGTTGCCGTGAACACCGGTGAACAGGTTGGTGTAGACGATGTCCTCGGCCGAGCCCTCGACAATGCCCTGCTTGTAGGCTTCCTCGGCCCGCGCTTCGGCGGTCGCGATGAAGGCCGAGCCGATATAGGCATAGTCAGCGCCCATCGCCTGGGCGGCCAGCACGCCGCCGCCAGTGGAAATGGCGCCAGAGCACAGGATCGGACCGTCGAACCAGGCCCGCGTCTCGGCGATGAAGCCGAACGGCGACAGGGCGCCGGCATGACCGCCGGCCCCGGCGGACACGCAGATCAGGCCGGTCGCGCCCTTCTCGATCGCCTTGTGGGCAAATTTCTGGTTGATGACGTCGTGCAGCGTGATGCCGCCCCAGCCTGTCACCGCCGTATTGAGCTCCTCACGTGCGCCCAGCGAGGTGATGATGACCGGCACCTTGTACTTTTCGCACAGGGCTAGGTCTTCCTCGAGACGGTTGTTGGAACGGTGGACGATCTGGTTGACCGCGAACGGCGCCGCCGGATTGTCCGGATTGGCCCTGTTATAGCTCTCCAGCTCGGAGGTGATCTGGTCCAGCCACTCGTCGAGCTGGCTGATCGGACGCGCATTCAGTGACGGAAACGAGCCGACAATGCCCGCCTTGCACTGGGCAATGACCAGGTCCGGATTGGAGATAATGAAGAGCGGCGCGCCGATGACCGGCAGGCGCAGCTTTCCCTTGAGAATGTCGGGTTCGGCCATGGGATACTCCCCTTATTGATCGACCAGGCTCGCGATCGCTTCTGTTGGCGACCCGCGATTGAACAGGGTTCACAAGGGAGGTTAGAGAGAGCGGTATGGGATGTCGAGCGCGCGGTGAAGCGGCCTATTCGTCATCGCAGGCCGCAGCCTGCACGCCCTCACCGGCACCCGAGAAGACGAGCGCGAAAAGGACGCCGACCAGAACGCTGTCGGTCAGCATCCAGCCCAGCGCCAAGCCGCCGGCGAACAAGCCGGCATCAATCAGGATACGTCGTGTCATGGGAGGTATATGCCCATCCGATCCGGGCCAAGATAAGGCGGTTTGGTGGCAGTCGCAGTGCGATGCCGACCGCCTCGCCACCGACCTGCTAGGTCGACACTCCGTCGGGCGGCGCATCGGCATGGGCCCACATGTAATAAGCCAGCCACGACCGCCACGGCTTGAAGCGCGATGCCGTTCTCACCGTCTTGCGACGCTTCGAGGTCAGGCGTTCCAGCGTCTTGCGAGCGGCTACATCACCATCCGGCCAGATATCCGGCTCGCCGAAATAGAAGATATTCATCATGTCGGCCGTCCATTGACCCACGCCCCAGATCTCGGTCAGGCGCGCGGTACGGTCGGCAATCGACAGGGCTTGCAACCGCTCGGCATCGAGCCCGACTTCACGATGGGTTTGCGCGATGGTGATGATAGTGCGGGTCTTGGCACCGGACAGGCCGCAGGCCCGCAAAACCGCGGCATTGCCCGCATGAAAATGGTCGAGCAAAGGCGCCTCGCCCGCGCTGGCCTCGACGCGTCCCCAGATGCTTTGGGCCGCCTTCACCGAGATCTGCTGACCGGAAATGGCGCGGCACAGATGGACCGGAAATGACAAGCTGCTGCGCCGGGGCAGCTCGAGCGGCCCCAGTCGCACCAGCGCTGCATGAAGAGCCGGGAAGTCCGGCTCGGCAGCGGCAAGCAGGTGAGCGTGGACGATGGTGTGGAGCGACATGGCGGCAAGCTAGCTGTCGTTTCTCAAGACGTTGTTCAGCAGGTCGTTGAGCCTATTGGCTGGCGATTGCTTGGCGAGAGCATAGTGCGGTCTGGCGGTGTTGTACCAGTCGAGATAGCGCTGGAGATCGAGATTTCGGCTGTCCGATGAGCGGTAAGGGATGGCATAAGCCCATTCTCTGAGCAGGGTCTGGATAAAGCGCTCGGCCTTGCCGTTGGTGCGCGGGGTGTAAGGCCGGGTACGGATGTGGCGGATCTTGAGCCAGCCCAGCACCTTTGCGAACAGGCGCGAGACGTAGGGGCTGCCATTGTCTGTCATGATGCGTTCGACGATGATGCCGCGCGCCTTGAACCAGCGCAGCGCCCGGACCATGAAGCCGGTCGTGGTGGCGCGTTTCTCGTCGGGCAGGACCTCGACATAGGCCAGCCGGGTCGCGTCATCGATGGCGACGTGGACACACTCCCAGCCGGCACCGCGATTGCGGTTGCCCTTGCGCTGTCCGGTGACGCGATGACCCGGTTTTCGAAGCGTCCCAGCTTCTTGATGTCCAGATGGATGAGCTCGCCAGGCCTTTCGCGCTGATAGCGGATTACCGGCGCACGCGGTGTCAACGCGCCCAGCCGGCCCAGGCCGAGCCGCTTGAGCCAACGGGCCACGGTCGAGCGCGCCAGCCGCAGCCGCTCGGCGATCTCGGACGCCGTCATGCGGTAATCCCGGCGCAGCTGCGCGGCCGCCTCAACCCACCAGTTATCGTAAGCCCCGGCAGGCCGGGCGGGCGCGCTTGCGCCATCTTCAAGCGCCGCGCACCCGCCCTCGCGGTGACGCGAAATCCACTTGTAGACGGTGCGGACGGAGATGCCCAAAGAGGCGGCAATCACCTCAACACTCTCGCCCGACAGTCGGCGTTCGACAATCAGGGCTCGCGAAAACGGTGTGGTTCTGGCATTTCTATGGCTGTTCATCGGGGGCGATCCTCCTGCTGATTGTGTCGCAACAACCAGTCTCAAGGACTCAATCCCGATGAACAACCTTATGAGAGTTCACAGCTAGCGCGGCGAGCCGCCATGGTCGACAGCGAACGCCCTGGTTCGACACAATGATATCCTGGGCGGCAAACGGGGTTGCTCGGTTGTGCAATGGCAGGCACGAGAGGCGGGACGAGAACGACCACAAAGCCTGGGCCGCAGGAGCCGCGCCGCATGAAAACCTTTCGCTTGATGAGCCAGATCCACCTGTGGCTCGGCGCCGCTTTCGGAGTTCAGGTCATGCTGTGGCTGATTTCCGGCCTGGTGATGGTGATCATTCCGATCGAGACCATTCGCGGCGAGCACCTGCGGACGCCGGAACCCGGCGCGGCCATCGACTGGGCAGACACCGCCCTGCCCTTGGCCGACATCGTTGACGCTCAGCCGACCGGCGTCCTGTCGGCCCGGACCGGCCTTCTGGCCGATAATCCGGTCTGGCGTCTAGAAACCATCGGCGGCCCCGTCATGATCGATGCGATCAGCGGCGAGACCCTGTCACCGATCGCCGAAACCCTGGCCCTCGACATTGCCCGCAACCGCCAGCGCGGCCTCGGAGAGATACGCTCCACGACCTGGCTGCAAAGCCCGCCCCGCGAGGCCGGTCTTTCGGTGCCCGCCTGGCAGATCGAGTTCGCGCCGGGCGAGACCACACCGGCCACGACCTTCTATATCAACAGCCAGACCGGCGAGCTGCGCGCGGTCCGGACCACAGCCTGGCGAGTCTATGACTTCTTCTGGGGCGTCCACATCATGGACTGGTCGACCCGGGAGAACTTCAATTCCTGGTGGATCAAGATCACCTCCATCATCGCCCTCCTCTTCGGCCTCGCTGGCGTCTACCTGACCGTCCACCGGCTGTGGATGATGGCAAGGCGGCGACGGGCCCAGCCCAGCGAAAGGTCGTGAAACAGGCCTCACACCGGACCCATAGGGTCCGCAAGCGCGACCGCGCGCCGGGCCGTCAGCCCGCCCTATCGGCGGCATCCGCGAAGCGGATCGCCGCGAGATAAAAAATGGTGCGGGCGGCCGGACTTGAACCGGCATGACCTTGCGGCCGACAGATTTTAAGTCCCCTTGAGACTGGTGCGGACGGCGGGACTTGAACCCGCAAGCCTTTGAAAGGCGTCAGATTTTAAGTCTGATGTGTATACCACTTCCACCACGTCCGCGTCACGATTTGTGACGTTACGTCACGCCTCGCGTCACAATAGGACCAAACCGCGTCACACGCTATTTCACCAACTGCAGCTTGGCTTGGCCAACCGGACCATTCATCAGGTCCCGAGCATTGTCCATCTGCTCGTCATTGAGTTTCGCGTAGATCAGCGTCGTCTCGATCCGCTTGTGCCCCATCCAGCGTTGAACCACCAGAAGGTCCTTGGTGAGAGCGTAGAGACGGGTCGCGCAGTCGTGGCGCAGGATGTACGGGACGAACTCAGGATCGTCTTGGGCGGTGATCCCTTTGAACTCCCTCAGGCACCTCCAGGCGTGCGCAATGCGTCCCTCAGTAGCCCAGTGGAAGGGATTCTCTCCCTCGTTCCTGTAGGCTTGCCGCTTGAACGCCGCCAGGGCGCGATCAGTGAGCGGGATACGACGCGGGTTATCGTTCTTGGTCTCCTCGACCATGATCTTCCCATTGACGAGCTGCCGAGTTGACAAGAGCCTGATCTCGGACGGGCGGATGCCTGTATCCATGAAGAACACGAAGAAGTCTCGCCAGTCCCATCCAGACATGCCGTCAGACCTAGCCCTCTTGTCGTACTCGTCCTCGAAGAAGTAGATGATCTCGTCACGTTCCTCGTCCGTCAGCATGCGCTTACGGCGGTTGTCCTTACCCTTCGGATAGAGGAAGGCAGGCTTCACCTTGATGTTCCCTCTCTTGTGGTAGTGGTTAAACGCGACCGACAGAGGGTGGCACCGCTTCTTGATGGTCGAGAGGGTGAACCCTTCATCCTCAAGGTCCTGGATATAGTCGTCCACCATTTCGGTGGTGATGCTCTCCAAAAGCACGTCACGACTGAACCGCTCGTAGAGCTTGGCGATCATGATGTGAACCTTCTTGTCGTGCGACCAGTACCGCTTACAGCACTCCTCCAAGGCCTTCTGAAGGGTCAGCCTGGAGCGCGGACCTGAGACATGCTTGGGGGCGTCCAAGGACGGGTCTTTCCCCGCCTTCATGTCGGCCTTGATCCGCGCCTCGCGGGCTTCAGCTTCCTCCCGAGGACCAGAGTGATGCTCGCGGTAGCGTGCGCCCTTCACTTGCACGTCGATTTGGAAGCCCGTTCCTCGTTCACGTATTGCCATTGTATTCCTTCATGCTTCGGGGCTGATGGCTTGGATAAGCCGATTGACCACTCCTCGGCCCCTCGGCGTGAGAACCAATCTCATGATCCTAAGGTCTAGGGCGTCAGGTTTTCTTTCGATCAATCCGAACGCCGCCCTGGCCTTTGAAGGTCGCTCTGCGCTAGCGGGTCGGTTCGCTTTACGCCGGTCACCGAGGCTCATCACTATCCTTGTGAACCGCCCCGGGTTTCCTGGAGGCTCCAACCTGTGAGAAGGAGGAGCCATCATGGAACGACATACGACACGATATCCGGCGGAGGTTCGCGAGCGGGCTGTCCGGCTGGTTCTGGATCATCAGAGCGATCATGCTTCGCAATGGGAAGCGATTGGCTCGGTGGCGGCGAAGATCGGATGCACGGCGGAGACGCTGCGCCGTTGGGTCCGGCAGGCTGAACGCGACAGCGGGGCTCGGCCCGGGGTGACGAGCGAGGATCGCGACAAGATCCGCGCGCTCGAGCGGGAGAACCGCGAGCTGCGTCAGGCCAACGAGATATTGCGCAAGGCCAGCGCTTATTTTGCCCAGGCGGAGCTCGACCGCCGGTTCAGGCCATGATCGCCTTCATCGACGATCATCGCGAGGTGCACGGCGTCGAGCCGATCTGCAAGGTATTGCCGATCGCCCCGTCCACCTATCGCGAGCACGTCGCCCGGCGGCGCGATCCGGACAGACGCCCGGCACGGGCCAGGCGCGACGCGGCCTTGAAAGTGGAGGTCCGGCGCGTGTTCGAGGAGAACTTCGCGGTGTACGGCGTGCGCAAGGTCTGGCGTCAGCTGCGGCGCGAAGGCTTCGACGTGGCGCGCTGCACGGTGGAGCGGCTGATGCGTGAGATGGGGTTGGCTGGCGCCATCCGCGGCAAGCCGGTAAAGACCACCAGGAGTGACAAGAGCGCGCCGTGCCCGCTTGACCGGGTGAACCGCCAGTTCCAGCCATCCGCGCCGAACCGGCTATGGGTATCGGACTTCACCTATGTCGCCACCTGGACCGGCTTTGTCTACGTGGCGTTTGTCATCGACGCCTACGCCCGGCGTATCGTGGGCTGGCGCGTCAGCCGCTCGGCCCATGCCGCCTTCGTTCTGGACGCCCTTGAGCAGGCGTTGCATCAGCGCCGCCCGATGTCCGGCGGCGGGCTCGTCCATCATTCCGATCGCGGCAGCCAGTACGTTTCGATCAAGTACACCGAACGGCTCGCCGAGGCTGGCGTCGAGCCTTCCGTGGGCAGCGTGGGCGACAGCTACGACAACGCCTTGGCCGAGACGATCAACGGGCTCTACAAGGCCGAGGTTATCCACCGAAGGGGCCCGTGGCGTTCGCTGGAAGCGGTCGAATACGCCACCCTGGAATGGGTCCACTGGTTCAATAACCGCCGCATACTCGAGCCGATCGGCAACATCCCGCCGGCCGAGGCCGAAGAGCGCTACTACGAAAACCTGGATCAAACCGGCATAGCCGCGTAACACTCAAACCAAACAGCCTCCGGGAAATCCGGGGCGGTTCATTGAGACAGTCCCCTTGGATAGACCAAGTTCATCAGCTACTTGTTGTTGGATTGGCGGCCCATCAGGATCGTCTTCGTGACGAGCAACGCAAAGCAAGACAGCAGCATAAGACGCTGGAAAGTCTTGCTCCAAGTGACGAAACTCGTCCACCATCCGGGACAAACGAAGTAGGGCCGCAGTACGATTCACGCTTCTCTCCATAAACCGACCCAACATATAGGTATCTACCTAGATACCTATATGATTTCAAAATTCGGAACGCAACCCCCACGCCCCAGATGAGGTCCTCACCGTTGTCTTAGCGCCTATCTTGGAGGCAAGGAGCAACCCGGCTCATGGCAGCGACTTGCAAAAATGCTCAGAAAATCTGAGAGCCCCGAATCTACACGGCAGTTACGATGCTCCCCCCGGCCCCCTCCAGCGCGAGCGAACCAAGGCGTAGAGGGTCTCGCTCACATCTTGTGCTTCTGCGACTTCTTCTGCAGACATGCAGTATCGCTCCAACTCATCTCGAGCGAGGCGGCCTCGCTTGTCGCCAACCGCTTCTGAACTAACTCTGGAATCTCCGTTCAGCCTGCGCGGTGATCGATCCAAACCTTATACAGGTAGCCGAATTACCTTCGCTTTCGAGCGCGCCTCTTCGCACCGACACTAGACCGTTGTCTGGCAGCCTCGCGTATATCTGCTTCAAATTCCTCAGCTCTCCGCCATTCACTAGATTTCCACTGAGACAGCCAAAACGCACCTCCCCAGATCGAGCTAAGAGATATGAGATAAAGCCACGATCGCATTCCCCAAGAGCGGTCGACTCCGCCATGATGTGAGCAGGCACCCGACAACCCAATCGAGGGTGACCCCCAACCATCTCTGCAGGCAGGCTCTTTTGCTGGCACGGCCATACCTATCAATACCAGTATCGCCAGACTTGCGAGGATCGCCCCAATCCAAATCCGATGCGATGCGATCATGTTGCCCCCTAGACTCAAAAGACCTGAATGCTCGAGATATTTCAACAAGTCGCACCTTTGAAGCAAGCCCTAGTGAAGCTCCCGCTGCCTTGCTCCAGAAAGCATCACACACATACATCTTGACTTTTGACGCCTTCATGCCTCATAGGGTTCAGATCCTATTGATGCTGGAGTGTGATGATGCTGATTGGATATGCCCGAACCTCGACCGCTGATCAGGAAGCCGGTCTGGACGCACAGAAGCGTGAATTGCTCGCCGCTGGGGCAGAGAAGGTGTTCAGTGAGCAGGTGTCCTCCATAGGCAGCCGTTACACCCTTGATGAGGCTCTGAGCTACATCAGGGACGGGGACGTCTTGATGGTGACGAAGCTCGACCGTCTTGCCCGCTCGATCCGGGACCTGATGGAGATCGTCGACACCATCCGGGAAAAGGGTGCTGAGCTTCGTATTCTCTCGATGGACCTGGACACTTCCTCGGCCACGGGGAAGTTGATGCTGGGCATCCTCGGATCAGTCGCTGAGTTCGAACGCGAGATCATGCTGGAGAGGCAGCGTGAGGGGATTGCCAAGGCCAAGGCTGCGGGGAAGTACAAGGGGCGTGCGCCGACCGCGCGAAGGAAGACTGATCAGGTCCTCGCCTTGCTCGGTGAGGGGAAGACGGAGGCGACGGTGGCCGAGGAGCTTGGGATCAGCCGGTCGAGCGTCCAGAGGATCAAACGCTCGGCCAAGGAGGCAACCTCGCAAAACCCATCGTATTAGGGGGGAATGGCGGTGCAGGGACCTCAGAACTTGCACTAGGAAAGGGAAGCCTCCGACGAGCGTCTCTCAAAACCCCGCGTTATAGAGGGAAAGGGCTGGAGTAGACGCCGAAGGCCGATCTAACCCTGCCTCGGTCAACAAGGCATGTGGCGGAGCGGTACGCTGCTCTTCCGTCCCCATCGGCCTGAAGTAGGTTGCCCCTATAGATACCAAACCAGGGTCCTCCCTAAGATATCTCTAGATATGCGTCCCAGAGACCTCTCTAGGCTGAGCCTAGGGTGATGATCACCACCACCATCACCTCCCTCAATAACCCTATCCACACTCCGCCTAAACACATCGCTTGAGGCCACCCACAGCCTCATGAAGACCTGCAACTGATCGAGTTGCGGGCAAGTTCTTCTATTCAATGACCGACAACACCAACCAAGACCTCGTTCCTCGTCATGAGGACCGAGCGTTCAACCCTGCGCGCAGATCTGCGTCCCAAGCCCTGGACAATATCGTTTCCCAAGCCATCGACGTTTTCCTCTGCCAGGAGCAACAACTCGCCCCCCTCGGAAGAGCGAGAAGCCAAGCCAATACCCAGAAGCTAGAGCTATGCACCGAGGCGCTGATCTCGGACCTCACCCACCGTGTTCTCACCATGGGCAAGATGGCTCGTGTCCATATCGGCCTTGGCGACCATGACCTTGGAGGCGCCTCCCGATACAGGCCTCCAGCCTTGGGCAAGATCACGAAAAAACTGATCGAGATGCTCTCACTCCCCGAGTCAGGGCCTTGGATTGTCTTCCATCCCCGTAGGGAGGCCGTGAACGAACGATCCAGCTTGTCTGCCGGCCCGAAGCTTCTTGCCTTGATAGAGGCAGCAGAGATCACAAAGCATGATCTGGCGGTCTCCAATGACCAGCCTGAGCTGATCGCGCTGAAGCGCTCGAAGAAGACGGACAGCGTCTGGTGGGGGCGTCCGAAGGGGACCCTCGTTGATTATCCAGAGACCGAGGACACACTTCGCATGCGTGAGGAGGTGAAGGTCATCAACGCCTATCTGGAAAAGCTCGACCTCTTTATGGTACCCGGAGGGCCGCATGTTGATCTTAGCGCACGGCCATTGCGTCGCGTGTTTTCAGAGGGCTCCTTTGCTTGCGGAGGACGCCTATGGGGCCTTCACGCCCATCCCTTCTGGTATGATCTCAAGAGTGGAAAGGAGAGTGGGATCAACGAGCGCCAAGAGTACCTGCTGATCGATGGAGAACCCATCGAAGAGGTGGACATCAAGGCCTGCTCCCTCACCATCCTATATGCTCTTGAAGGTCTCCCTCTTCCGAACCTTGAAAGCCCCTACGTTCCTCCTCAGTTCGACACACTTGTGCCAGGCGCAGAGAAACCACCCAAAGAAGCGTTCAAGCCGCTCTTCCAGGCCGCTCTCAACCGCGACCGGAGATATCCCGCCTGGGCAGAGAAAAAGCACGGAGACCTCGTGTGTTGCTCTCCTCAGGAGGCATTGGAAGCCCTAGAGGATCTCCACGCCCCGGTGGCGCACTACCTCCACAGAAGCTTCGGCCACCAAGTGATGAGGATGGAGAGCGACATTCTAGTCGATTGCCTGGTTCGCCATGGAGCTGAACTCTCAGCCTTGCCACTCCACGACTGCCTGATCGTTCCAACAAGCAAGGCGGAAGAGGCAGAGAGACGATTGAAAGAGGCCTTCCAGAGACGCCTCGGCCAAGTACCGATCATCTCCTTCAAGTAACCCAACCAGTTCACCCCTTGAGACGCCCTGAGAAACACCTCTCGGGGCGTTTCTCTATGCCTGAAACCAAGAGAAATGACCCAAGCCTACCAACATCTCGCCCACATCAACTCCAACCATGTCCTGAAAGCCGATGGGCTTCAGTGGATCGTGATGAAGACCTGCTCGCCCCATCCGGACAAGCCTCTGATGTACACCATGGGAGGACGTGAGCAGCTCTTGAAGCTCCTCCGTCGAGACCGCATCGACCCCGATATCGTCGGCCTGGCTGAGATCGCCAAGCTCCCTAGCGATGAAGAGCAGAGGATGAAACGCAGGTGTGAATTGCAGGAGGTTCGTAAGCGTTCGGTGAACCCGCCCTTGTCTAGATTTCCGGTATCGCGAGTCTATGGGCTCGCGGTCGGGTGGTAGTGCCCACTAGCGTTCATCGTGGGCATTATCGGAGAGGGACATGGCGGGAGTTACGGGGCGCCGGTATTGGAGCCTGGAAGAGAAGCGGGCGATCGTGGCGGAGAGTTTCGAAGTCGGCATGTCGATCGCTGGTGTGGCGCGGCGTCACGACATGAACGCCAACCTGATCAGTACCTGGCGCCGCGATCCGCGCTTTAACCCGAGCCTGGCCGAGGGCGCCTTGCCTGAAGCCGAGCCGGTCTTCCTGCCGGTTGAGATCGGGACCGAAGCCTTTGCGCCCATCGCCATGGGGTCTCGCACTGATGCGACTTTGCCGGCCACTGATCCACCTGCATCGCCCAGCCCGATCGAGATCGCGCTGGTGTGCGGTACGCGGCTACGCGTTGAGAGCCATGTCGAAGAAGCCGCGCTGACGCGGGTGATCCGGGCGATCGGAGCAGCAGCATGATCCCGGTTCCTGCCGAGACGCGGGTCTGGCTGGCTGGCGGGGTGACGGATATGCGCAAGGGGTTTAACGGGCTGGCCGCACTGGCCGAGAGTAAGCTCAGCGAAGATCCTCATTCCGGTCAGATCTTCATCTTCCGGGGCCGGCGCGGTGATCTGGTGAAGATCATCTGGTGGGATGGCCAGGGGGCGTGCCTCTTCTCCAAGCGGCTGGAGCGGGGGCGGTTTGTCTGGCCGTCTGCGGCCGACGGCAAGGTGGCGCTCGGCCGGGCGCAGCTAGCGATGTTGCTGGAGGGCATCGACTGGCGCATGCCGCAGCACACCTGGAGGCCCTTGGTGGCGGGTTGAAGTGTCTATAAAGTATAGACGCATATCATTGTATTTATTGTACTAAATTGCCGATTTTCGATTCACATCACGCTGCGGCTCAGATAGATGTTGAGCCCATGATCACCGCGCCAAGCCAGCTTCCCGATGACATCGACGCCCTCAAGGGCGCGGTCGGTATGCTCGAGCGCGAGCTCTATAATCGCGATCTTCTCATCGAGAAGCTCAAGCATCAACTGGCCGGACTGCGCCGCCACCAGTTCGGTTCCCGCTCGGAACGCCTCGATCAGCTTGAGATGCGGCTGGAGGACGAGGAGATCGCCGAGGCCGCTGAGGCACCAGCGGTTGGGACCGAAGTCGAGACCGGGTCAGCGCAGGCGCACGAACCGGCCAAGCCCAGCCGCAAGTCCTTGCCCGATCACCTGCCGCGTCATGACGAGATCCTCTCGCCCGGCGAGGCCTGTCTATCCTGCGGCGGCGGGCTCAAGCCGCTGGGCGAGGATATAACCGAAGAACTGGAATACGTACCGGGGCGCTTTGTTGTGAACCGCATCAAACGCCCGCGCATGGCGTGCACGTGCTGCGAGCGCATGCACCAGGCCCCACTGCCTTCACGCCCCATCGAGAAGGGCCGTCCCGGACCGGGGCTCCTGGCGCATGTCCTCATCTCCAAGTATGGCGATCACCTGCCGCTTTACCGCCAGAGCCAGATCTATGCCCGCGAAGGCATCGAGCTGGAACGCTCCACCCTGGCCGGATGGGTGGGACAGTCCGCGCGGCTGCTGGAACCGCTGGCCGAAGCCATCGGGCGCCATGTCCGCCAGGGCCAGGCCATCTTCGCCGATGATACCCCCATGAAGATGCTCGCTCCGGGCAAGGGGCGCACCGCCACCGCCCGCATGTGGGCGTATGTCCGTGATGAGCACGGCTGGTCGGGCAGTGCCCGCCCGCGGCCCATTATCGCTTCTCAACAGATCGCAAGGGCGAACATCCTGCCGATCATCTGGCCGGCTATCGCGGGTTCATGCATGCCGATGGCTATGCCGGGTTCAACCGGCTCTACGACACCGGCCAGATCACCGAGGTGGCCTGCATGGCCCATATCCGGCGTAAGTTCGTGGATGTGCAAACGGTGTCCGGCTCGGCCATCGCCCAGGAGGCGGTTGAACGCATTGCCCGGCTTTATGCGATCGAAAAGGCGATCCGCGGCAAACCGCCGGACGAACGCGCCGCGGTACGCCAGGCCCGATCAAGACCCGTGTTCGAGGACCTCGACGCCTGGCTGCAGACCCAGCTCACCCGGATATCCGGCAAGACGCCTCTTGCCGCAGCGATCCGCTATGGTCTCACGCGGATGAAAAAGCTGGAACCCTGGCTCCACCACGGCGTCACCGAGCTCGATAATAATACCGCGGAGCGCGCCATCCGACCCCTGGCGGTCGGGCGAAAGAACTACCTCTTCGTCGGCTCGCCCAGCGGCGGTAAGTCCGCGGCGATCGCCTATACCCTCATCGAGACAGCCAAGCTCAACGATGTCGATCCGCAATCCTGGCTCACCGATGTCCTCGCCAACATCGCCGACACCAAGATCACTCGCCTTGAAGACCTCATGCCCTGGTCTTACGCTCAGCGAAACTGAGCGTAAGACAGGTGCGTCGCCCCTGGTAGGGCGGGTTGGCCGGACGGTTACCTATGACCCAGGCACTGCTTCGTTTGATCGATCAGGGGATCACAGCGCTTCCAATTCATGATGCGGTCTTGGCTCCCATCTCCAAGACGGCCCAGGTGAAGCAAGCGATGATCGATGCTTACCGCGATGTGACGGGCGGTATCGCTCAGGTCGAGGTAAGATACGGACATCACCTTCAGTGACCATGGTGAGCCGTACTGAACCGCCCCGGATTTCCCGGAGGCTGTTTGGTTTGAGTGTTACGCGGCTATGCCGGTTTGATCCAGGTTTTCGTAGTAGCGCTCTTCGGCCTCGGCCGGCGGGATGTTGCCGATCGGCTCGAGTATGCGGCGGTTATTGAACCAGTGGACCCATTCCAGGGTGGCGTATTCGACCGCTTCCAGCGAACGCCACGGGCCCCTTCGGTGGATAACCTCGGCCTTGTAGAGCCCGTTGATCGTCTCGGCCAAGGCGTTGTCGTAGCTGTCGCCCACGCTGCCCACGGAAGGCTCGACGCCAGCCTCGGCGAGCCGTTCGGTGTACTTGATCGAAACGTACTGGCTGCCGCGATCGGAATGATGGACGAGCCCGCCGCCGGACATCGGGCGGCGCTGATGCAACGCCTGCTCAAGGGCGTCCAGAACGAAGGCGGCATGGGCCGAGCGGCTGACGCGCCAGCCCACGATACGCCGGGCGTAGGCGTCGATGACAAACGCCACGTAGACAAAGCCGGTCCAGGTGGCGACATAGGTGAAGTCCGATACCCATAGCCGGTTCGGCGCGGATGGCTGGAACTGGCGGTTCACCCGGTCAAGCGGGCACGGCGCGCTCTTGTCACTCCTGGTGGTCTTTACCGGCTTGCCGCGGATGGCGCCAGCCAACCCCATCTCACGCATCAGCCGCTCCACCGTGCAGCGCGCCACGTCGAAGCCTTCGCGCCGCAGCTGACGCCAGACCTTGCGCACGCCGTACACCGCGAAGTTCTCCTCGAACACGCGCCGGACCTCCACTTTCAAGGCCGCGTCGCGCCTGGCCCGTGCCGGGCGTCTGTCCGGATCGCGCCGCCGGGCGACGTGCTCGCGATAGGTGGACGGGGCGATCGGCAATACCTTGCAGATCGGCTCGACGCCGTGCACCTCGCGATGATCGTCGATGAAGGCGATCATGGCCTGAACCGGCGGTCGAGCTCCGCCTGGGCAAAATAAGCGCTGGCCTTGCGCAATATCTCGTTGGCCTGACGCAGCTCGCGGTTCTCCCGCTCGAGCGCGCGGATCTTGTCGCGATCCTCGCTCGTCACCCCGGGCCGAGCCCCGCTGTCGCGTTCAGCCTGCCGGACCCAACGGCGCAGCGTCTCCGCCGTGCATCCGATCTTCGCCGCCACCGAGCCAATCGCTTCCCATTGCGAAGCATGATCGCTCTGATGATCCAGAACCAGCCGGACAGCCCGCTCGCGAACCTCCGCCGGATATCGTGTCGTATGTCGTTCCATGATGGCTCCTCCTTCTCACAGGTTGGAGCCTCCAGGAAACCCGGGGCGGTTCATACGGCTCTACCTAGGACGCATTGTTGGGAGGGGGGTGAGGTGTTCCCCCCTCCTAAGGGCAAGCCTTGGGCACCTGAGGGACACATCTAACACATACAGTGGGTAGGGGGATGGGGTGGGTATCCCCCCACCTAACGATGCCCCTCAAGGATCCTTAGGGCTACACCTACAGTACATCCCTCGCCCCCCCAGGCCCGTTGTCCATATGTAGGGGGCTTAGGAGTTCTACGCGGATTTGCGCTTGATCCTCTGGACACTCGAACGGCTAATCCCGAGCTGTTCAGCGACGGCTGCCTCGGTCAATCCGTCAGACAGTAACCGGTGCACCTCCGGGGCCTTTCTTCGGGCAGTCGGGGCTCGTCCCTTGTACTTTCCTTCGGCCTTTGCCTTCGCGATCCCCTCGCGTTGCCGTTCCAACATGATCTCGCGTTCGAACTCGGCAACGGACCCCAGCACGCCTATCATCAAGTTGCTGGTTGCCGTGCCTGTATCAAGGTTCATCGCAAGGATGCGTAGGGTCGCTCCCTTGGACTTCACAGCGTCGATCACCGTCATGAGATCGCGGATAGATCGGGCCAACCGGTCCAGCTTGGTGACCACCAGCGTGTCGCCCTCCCGAATAAAATCTAGAGCGTCCCTCAGGGCGTCTCTCGTGGCCACTGACGAGACTTTCTCGGTAAAGAGTCTCTCTGCCCCAGCGGCACGCAAATCGCGCTCCTGAGCCTCTAGACCGGCTTCCTGATCAACGGTCGAAGTTCTCGCATACCCAACTATCATCGCACCCTCGCAAGCGTCACATAACTCTTGAGCTAATGACGCATCGAGCGTCAAAGGTCAATAAGTATGTGTGTGACGCTCGCTGGGGCGCTCTTGAGGCGGCGTCACTAGGGCAAGGTCAAGCGGTGCTTTGCGGGGCGGGCAATATTTCGCACGCATCCGCCCCCATCTGTTTTAGTGCGGTCCGGCTGGTCGGGTTGGTTGATCGTCAAGACGGCGGCCGCAACCCTAGTCGCGGACCCAGCCAGGTCATGGCGAGATACAGCCCCACGGTTACTACACAGCCCAGTATCAGGGATGGCCAAAAGCCGATGCCGCGCCGAAGCAGCGCGGGGATCAGCAGGAACATGGGCAGGGACGGCAGGACGAACCAGAAGGTGGCTTCGGCGTGGTCGGCGAGCCGGTTGGTGTCCTTCGTCTCCTGCCAGAGCCAGACCATGCCCAGGACGGAGACGATGGGCAGGGAGGCGACCAACGCGCCCATGGCCGCGCTGCGCTTGGCCGCTTCCGAAACGATGCCAACCAGGACACCGGAGATGAGGGATTTGATGACCAGCCAAAGCATTATGCGCTCCGTTCGCGAGATGGTGAAGACCGGGCTGCCGGGTCCTTCAGCCGTGGCTTGATCTGAATAGCCGCCCCGACAACCCCAGTGCAGGTTTCTCCACAAAATGCCAGGACAGCGCCGCAGCAGCCGCCGTGATCGGAATGCCTATCATGGCGAGGTGAAGCAGCGATGTTGCCCAGCCCCAATGCCAGACCAGCTGGAACAAGGGGTAGTGCCAGATGTAGAGGCCGTAGGGCCAGTCTGGCAGGCTGGAACCGGTCGGCACTCGGTCGAGCCGGGACAGCCCGACCCAGAGGACCAGCGTTGCTAGGGCGAGGTTCCAGACGATCTGTGCGGCGGGATGGTCGCCCAGGAACCAGGCCAGCGGCAAGGCTACGGCAAGGGGGATCGGGGTCAGCGGAATGCGGTCACGCAGAGTGTACGCCACCACACCCAACAGGAAGGCAGCTGCCAGCCGACTGCCCTCGATGAAGACGGCCGGTGCTTCCGGGTGCCGGAGGGCCAAATAAACAACCAAGGCTGACATCCCGAGCCACAGCAGGCTGATCGCGAGCGGCCTCCACAGCGCCCGCGTGAAGAACAGCAGTGCTGCAGCCGCATAGGCCAGGACTTCATAGCGCAACGTCCACAGCGAGGCCGAGAATTCACCCGGTGCCGGATTGCCGATAAAGACACCCGCCGGGCCACCAGAGGTGTCAGCGAAAAAGACAATGTTGGGGATGAAGAGCCATGTCTGCGCGGACTGCCAGTAAGCCGCAGGAGACAGGCCGGTTGCGACCGGGCCGAGGATCAGGACGGCCGCAAGCGAAAGAACGATGAGGGCAGGCCAGAGGCGCAAGGCTCGCGCCAGCACGAAGCGAAACAGGTTCCGCCGCCGATCCAGGCTCCCGGCAATGAGAAAGCCGGATAGGATGAAGAAGCAATTCACGGCCAGATAACCGGGAGACCAGCCCTGCAGACTGACAAGGGACTGGCTGCCAGTTCCCATCGCCACGACGAAAAGATGTTCGAGGATGACCAGGCTCGCCAAGAGGATCCGGATCGGTGTGAAACGATTATCGCGGCCCTGAAAGGCCTCGCCGATACGGATCATGCCGCTCTCCATGCACCGGATTAACGCCCCGACTAGGTTACCGGGCCGCCATCCATTAGAATAACCGGTTGAATTCGCTGTAGGCCCCGCGCGTGCGCAGCGTGACCGTCACGGCGACATCGGCCCGATTGCGCCAGAACCAGCCATGATGCCCGTCGAACTCGGCCGCGAACTCGCCGCTGTCGCCAGACTCGTTTCGCCCCTGGCGGTAGGAGATGAAGGCGTCCTGCGGGTTGTCCCCGTGCAGGTCGGAATTCAGTCCGGCCTGGTCCGTCGTCCATTCATAGATGGCGGTCCCTCCTTGCCGCATGGTCAGCTTGACCTCCGTGGCCTCACCCGGCTGGAGGGTGATGGAGATCGTGTCGCGCCATTCCGGGGCCGCAGGCTCGACCGGAGCCTCGGTCACCGGTGTGGCTTCCTCCGGCACAGCTGTTTCAGCAGGTGTGTCCTGTGGGATGACGGCAGCAGACGAGACAGCGGCTTCCTGCGGTGCCGCAGATCCGGCCTGCGCAGTTGTGGTTTCGCGATCAGCAGTCGCCTCCTCGGCGAGCTGCATCTTGATCTCGCCCATCTGGGTGAGCCCAAGGACACGGCCGATCCGGGTCGGGTCGATGCCGTATTCGGCGGGCAGGACGATGGTCACCAGAATGACGATGGCGGCTACCAGCGCCACCAGGGCGGACTTCAAAAGGCTCTCGCTGGACGGAAGATCGTCGCGGGACGGGAGTTGGGAATTGAACATGGGAAATCTCCGAAAATCTGTGTCTACGCGACGAAGTAGCCGGTGAGCTGATAGCCCATCAGGATGAAGCCGGCGCACATGAGAATGGCGTTGGCGAGGAAGGCATGACGGGCAAAGCTCGCCGTGCGCCGCCAGAAGCCCATCGCGATCAGGATCGCCGCCAGGGCCAGAAGCTGGCCGACCTCAACCCCGACATTGAAGGCCAGGAGGTTGGGCAGGAGCCCGTCCGGCGCGATGTCATAGTCGATCAGCTTGGTCGACAGGCCGAAACCGTGGAACAGGCCGAAGACCAGCGTGGCGGCCTTGGTGGAAGGCTGCACGCCGAACCAGCGCTGGAAGGCTCCCAGATTGTCCATCGCTTTGTAGACAACGGACAGGCCGATAATGGCGTCGATCAGATAGGCGTTAAGCCCGATATTGAAGAAGACACCAGCCAGCATGGTGGTGGAATGGCCGATGGCGAACAGGCTGACATAGATGCCGACATGCTTGAGCCGGTAGAGGAAGAAGACCACGCCGAACAGGAAGAGGAGGTGGTCATACCCCGTCACCATGTGCTTAGCGCCCAGATAGAGGAAGGGGATCAGATTGATGCCCGTGATCTCCTGGATATAGCCCTTGTCGCCTTCCGTGACCCCGTGGGCCAGCGCATCGCCGCCCACCAGGAGACACGCAGAGAGCGCTGCGAAGACCGCCCATAGCGACCGGTTTGAGCCCGAATTGGGCGGGAATGAAAACATGTGATACTCCGAAGTGAAGTCGGGCCGATGACCCGGCCCGGACAGGACGCCCGGACCGGATCATGAGGGGATCAGGCGAGTTCCTCGCGGGTTGCGTCGTCCGCCCGGGCCGCCTTGCCGCCCAGGAAGCTCCGGACAATGCGCAAGAGGGCCGGAAGAACCAGCAGGGTCAGCAAGGTCGACGAGGCAATGCCACCAATGACGACCGTTGCCAGAGGCCGCTGGACCTCTGCACCGGCACCGACATTGAGCGCCATCGGCACAAAGCCGAGACTGGCCACCAGCGCCGTCATCAGGACCGGGCGCAGGCGGGTTAGCGCCCCTTCCCGGATCGCCTCCTCAAGCGGTTTGCCTTCATCCATCAGGCTGCGGATGAAGCTAACCATTACGACACCGTTGAGCACCGCGACCCCGGACAGGGCAATGAAGCCCACCCCGGCCGAGATCGACAGGGGCAAGTCCCGCAGGAGCAGCGCCGCGACCCCGCCGGTCAGCGCCAGCGGCACACCGGAGAAGACCACGGCGGCATCCGCCACCGAGCGGAACAGGGCCAGCAGAAGGAGGAAGATCATGGCCAGAGCCACCGGCACGACGAGGCTGAGCCGGTTGGCGGCGGAGATCAGCTGCTCGAATGTGCCGCCATACTCCACCCAATAGCCTGCAGGCACTTCGGCCTCATTGCGGACCAGGTCCTGAACCTCTGTCACGAAGGACCCCAGATCGCGGCCACGAACATTGGCGGTGACGACGATGCGCCGCTTACCGTTTTCGCGACTGATCTGGTTGGGACCGATGACTAGCGAGATATCGGCCAGTTCGCGCAGCGGGATGGTCTCAACGTGGCCATCTTCCCTTGCCGAAAGCGGCACGTTGAGCCGCTCCAGAAGCGCAACATTGCTCCGCAAATCCTCCGGCAAACGCACGATGACATCGAACCGCCGGTCGCCTTCGAAGATTTGTCCGGCCCGCGTCCCGGCCAGGGAGGTTCGGATCACGGACTGCACGTCATCCACGGACAGGCCGTATCGGGCCAGCGCCTCACGGCGGGGCTCGATCTGCATCATGGGAAGACCGGTGGCCTGTTCCAGGGAAATGTCCCGGGCTCCTTCGACCTGTCCCATCAGACCTTCGATCCGCTGACCGATGGCCAGCAGTTCGTCGAGATCATCGCCGAACACCTTCACCGCGACATCCGCCCGCACACCGGAGAGGAGTTCATTGAACCGCATCTCGATGGGCTGGGTGAATTCATAGCGATTGCCCGGCACCTGCTGGACGGCCTCGTTTAGCTGGGCGACCAGCTCTTCACGGGGCAGGCGCGGATCGGGCCAGTCCTCACGCGGATGCAGGAGGATGAAAGTGTCCGCCACGCTGGGTGGCATCGGGTCGGTGGCCACATCGGCGGTGCCGATCTTGGACACGATCCGCTCGATCTGCGGGAAGCTCCGCAGCTGTTCCTCCAGATGGGTCTGCATCTCCAGCGCCTGACTGAGACTGGTGCCGGGAATGCGCAGCGCGTGCAGGGCGATATCGCCTTCCTCAAGCTGCGGAATGAACTCCGAGCCCATGCGGGAGGCGGCCATCCCGGCCACGACCACTAGGGCCACCGCCCCGGCCAGGACCACCCAGCGCAGTTTCAGCGCCATGCCCAGAACCGGGGCATAGAGCTTCGCCGCGCCGCGCATCAAGATGTTCGGCTTTTCCTGCACTTTGCCTGTGACGATCATCGCGACCGCAGCCGGGACGAAGGTCAGGGAGAGGATCATCGCCGAGGTGAGGGCGAAGACCACAGTAAAGGCCATCGGGTGGAACATTTTCCCTTCTACGCCGGTTAGGGCGAAGATCGGGACATAGACCAGGGTGATGATCAGCACACCGAAGAGCGAGGGACGGATCACTTCGGCGGCAGCCTCGGCTGTCTCCTTGAAACGCTCCTCGCGGGTCAGAAGGCGGCCATATTCATGTTGCCGCAAACCGAGCCGCCTCAGGCAGTTTTCGATGATGATCACCGCCCCGTCGACGATAAGACCGAAGTCCAGCGCCCCCAGACTCATCAGATTGCCGGAGACCCGGTTCTCCACCATGCCGGTGATGGTCATCAGCATGGAGAGCGGGATGACCAGCGCCGTCAGGATCGCCGCGCGGACATTGCCGAGCAGAAGGAAGAGCACGACGATGACTAGCAATGCGCCTTCAACGAGGTTCTTCTCCACGGTCTCGATGGTGCGGTCGACCAGTTCGGTTCGGTTGTAGATCGCGTCGGCCCTTATACCCGCAGGCAGGGCTTCGGCGGCCTCTTCTAAACGGATGGCCACATCATGTGCCACCTGGCGGCTGTTCTCGCCCATCAGCATGAAGACCGTACCCAGAACGACTTCACGGCCATTCTCGGTGGCGGCCCCGGTGCGAAGCTCCTCTCCCAGGATCACATCGGCCACATCCCGGATCAGGATGGGCTGGCCATTGCGATTGGTGATGACGGCAGCTTCCAGATCAGCGATGGAACCCGCCTGACCGGTCGAGCGGATCAGCAGCTGTTCGCCATTGTGCTCGACATACCCCGCGCCGGTATTGGTGTTGTTGCGGGACAGGGCCTCGACCACATCGTCCAGCGTTAGACCGTAGGCGGCCAGCTGATCCGGGTGCGGGGTGACATGATACTGGCGGACATAGCCGCCAATCGTGTTCACCTCAACCACGCCAGGCGTGCGCAGGAGCTGCGGACGGATGACCCAGTCCTGCAGGGTGCGCAGGTCTTCGGCAGTCCAGTCCAACCCGTCATCGCGTGTCGCGCCCGGTTCGATCTCCAGCGTGTACATGAAGATCTCACCCAGGCCCGTGGCGATGGGGCCCATTTCGGGGATCACCCCCTCGGGCAGCTGATCACGGACGGCCTGCAGCCGCTCATTCACCAATTGCCGTGCGAAGTAGATGTCGGTTCCGTCCTGGAATACGACCGTGACCTGGGACAGGCCATAGCGGGAAACCGAGCGGGTATAGTCCAGCCCCGGAATGCCGGAGATGGCGGTCTCGATGGGGAAGGTAATCCTCTGTTCTGCTTCCAGCGGCGAGAAGCCCTCCGCCTCCGAATTGATCTGTACCTGGACATTGGTGATGTCCGGTGTGGCGTCAATGGGCAGTCGCTGGAAGTTCCACACCCCGAGGGCCCCAAGGGCGAGCACAAGGAACAGGACCAGCCAGCGATAGCGGATCGACTGGTATATAATGGATTTCAGCATGATCCGCTCCTAGTGATCGTGGCTCGCGCCGGACTTCATGACATCCGCCGTGATCAGGAAGGCGGCCTCGCTGACATAGGTCACACCTGGGTCGATGCCGCCCAGGATTTCCGTCCATTGCGGCGTCTGGCGGCCGAGGTCCAGCATGCGGACCTCATAGGTGTCACCGAACTGGGCATAGACGACCGTGAAGTCGCGGAAGCGCTGCAGGGCGTCCGTGCGGACGGCGAGCGGCACATCGAACTCACCCACCTCGATGCGGGCGCGGATGCGTTCGCCGGGGCGCCATTGGCCATCCTCATTGGGGATTTCCACATGGGCGATGGCCCGCTGGCTCGCCGGATCGATCATCGGAGAGAGGAATTCGATCTCGCTCTCCACGCTGCGTCCGCCGTCGAAGCTGCTTACATGAACCGGCTGACCGGTCGCGACAGCGCCGAGGTCGCCGGGATAGATGAAGAGTTCTGCATGCAGCTGGCTGGGGTCAGCGACCACGAAGAGCGGTTCGCTGCCGGTCGGACCATTCAGCGTCGCCCCGCGTTCCACCACGACACCGCTGATCGGTGAGGTGACGGAATAGGTCTGCAGGCTTTCCGTGGCCGTGATGCGGGCCAGGGTCTGACCGACCTCGACGCGGTCCCCGATGCTGGCATTGAGGGCGACGACACGCCCCGGCAGCCAGCCGCGCAGCTCGGCGCGACCTTCCGGCATCAGTTCGATCTCGCCATAGACCTCGACCATCTCGTCCAGTGTCGCCGGACCGGTGACGGCTACGGCAATGCCGCCCGCTTCGGCTTGTTCCGAAGCGATCGTGGTGCGGCCCTCATACGACTCATATTGCCAGCGCCCGTTCACACCCGGCATGGAAGCTGTGACCGCCACATCGAAGGAGTGGGGTTCGGTCACCACACCATCACCGCGCAGGAAGTCTTCCTGGGGGGTGAACTCAAAGCGGTCGATCTGCCCACCCAAGCGCGTCAGTTCGATGGTCGCACTGACGCGGGTGGGATCAACCGGCTGGCCGTTGAGATAGGGGAAGAGGCGGAATTCGGGATCGACCCCGTCCTCGAAAATGGTGAGTTCCAAAGCGAAGTCGCCCTGGCGCAGCATGCGACCGCGATGCGGGCCACGCTCATACTCTTCTGCTACGGATTCACCATGGCCGCCTCCGCCGGAGGCTTCCGGGGCGCTGGGAGAGCAGGCGATCAGCGCGAGCGCCGTGGAGCCGCACAGGGCGGTCGTGAAAATGTTTCGGATGGTCATTACTCGTCTCCCATGCTCTGTGGCATGTTCGGGCTGCCGCCGGTCAGGCGTCGCAGCTGGATGTCGGACTGGTGGATGGCAAACAGGGCATCGACCGAGCGCAGCCGCGCATCGATCAGGGCCTGCTGGACATCATAGATTTCCAGGAAGGAGAAACTGCCACGGGCAAAGCCGGTCTGGGCCTGTTCCAGGGCTGCCTGCAGTGGTGGGATCACCGCCTCCTCCAGGGCCGCCAGTTCTCCGGCCGCCGCCTGACGGCGCAGGATCAGGGCTTGGACCTGGCGCTGGACCATACGCTCGCGGGCTACCAAGTCGGCATCAATCGCGGCTGCTTCGGATCGGGCCGATGCAATATTGGCCCGATTGGCATTCCACACTTGCAGCGGGATGGAGAACCGCACCCCAAGCGCCACATCATTGGAGGACTGGAAGTGACGCAGCTCAAGGCCGACATTGGCGTCCGGCACGGCGCGGGCCGTTTCCAGACCGATCTCCGCATCACTTCGGGCTCTCTGGGCTCGCAGGAGGGCGATTTCGGGCGTGTCCGGGTTCGCCGGGCTGGAACCCAGATCCCCCGGTGACACGAAGCTCTGGGCGTCCACCGTGAAGTCCGGCAGGCCGCCCCAATAGGAGGCCAGGATGGTGGCACTGGTCGCAACACGGCGCTGGGCCAGTCCGGCGTCGATCCGGGCTTCGGCCAGACGGGCCTCGATCCGGTCACGGGCCATGCGTGGGTCCCGTGCGGCCTGCACGCGACGGTCGACGATGGCGGCCAGCGCTTCCAGTGAGGCGATGCGATCTTCGGTGATGGCATGGCGCATGCGCTCTGCCTGAGTTTCGAGATAGGCCAGCTCGACTTGTTGTATCAGATCCCGCCGGGCGATCTCGGCTCGCACGACCCGAAGGTCGCGTTCCCGTTCGGCCAAGGTGGAGCGGGCTTCGCGATCACCCCCGCGCTCCCAGGGCTGCATGATACCGACAGCGGCTTCCGCCTCGTTGAAGAGGTTGCGCTCGCCTGTTCCCAGCACGCCATCGGAGGTGAAATCCAGGGTCGGATTGGGCCGCCGGGCCGCACTGTCAATGCGCTGGATACTGGCATCGATACGGGCATCGGCAGCTGTGAGTTCGGGAGCTTCGGCGAGGGCTCGCGCCAACGCTTCGTCCAGGCTCAGCATTGATGGCTGAGCCCTCTGGGCCACCGCACTGGCGGGTGCCACGAGGATTTGCATCGCGGCCAGCGCGAGCAAACATGATGAGGTTCGCATGGAAATGTGTCCTGTATACGAGAAGCAACGCGCAGCCGGTCAAGCCGACTGCCGGTTCAGGTCGTTACAGGGTCGATTTGGGAGGCCGTCTCAGCCCGCCCAATCCAGGATCAGGCTCCGGCACGACATGGCTCAGGGACCGCACCGGCCTCACCGTTTCTGCAGCTTGCATCCTAATCGACGCAGCCATCGGCGCACCATCCATATGGACATGGGCATGCAATGTCACATCCGAGGTTTCGCCCGCATCGACATCCGCCCCCTTGCGCATCTTGGTCAGATCAATCTCGCGATCCGCGCCCCGATGATGGTGGACATTCTCGTGATGATGATCCTCCTCCACATCCGTATGAAGATGCTCCGCCCTCTCCTCATGCGTATGCGCCTCCGCCCCGGACACAGGTCCGAGCCAAGCCAGCATGGCAATCAGCAGGAATGTCAGAACGTGCCGCATAGGCCCCAAGAGGAAAACTACAACCCATTAGTGCCGCCATGAGCGGAAGAGGTCAAGAATGATGGCCGGGATCGGCTGAAGCGGACGAAGGACACACACGGCCTTGACCCCAGCGGCGCACCACGATTTGGTACATGGAGATTAACAACGCGCCATGTACCAATCGAATGCGGCAAACATAACGCTATGAAATTGCAGCGCATTGAAGAATGTGAAAATTCCGCCGCGCTCTTCTCCTGGGCACCATCTCCTTCAAGAGACATCACGACACAACGGGCCGCCCGGGCGGTCCGTTTTCGTTTGGGTTGCCGGTCGGCGACACAGAAACGCCCGGCTGCGGGGGGCAGCCGAGCGTCTTTCAACCTGTGTGCTTCGTACAGGCTTCAGGCTGGTTCAGCGCTTACGAACCGGTCGAGACCGGCGTCGTGCGGCGCTGGATGTTGAAGCTGCCGCTGTCGCCCGGTTGCAGATAGGCGCGGCAGAAGCCGGCTTCGGTCACCGTGAAGGGGCAGTCCAGCTGGGTGTGCTCGACATTGAGCGTGAGGCGGAGCTCACCGCGATCGGGCACCGAATAGGTGCACAGCCCGCTGACCACATCACCGACCGAGAACCGGCCATTGTCGAGCAGGCCGCGGCCGCGCTCACGGGTGGCGACACTGTCGCCATCGCCCTGGGTCAGCTGGCACGAGACCTCCCAGGCGCGCTCACCCATCATTTCGAGAAGAAAGGCTTCCCCGCTATCGCGGCAAGTCCGCGGCGATCGCCTACACCCTCATCGAGACCGCCAAGCTCAACGATGTCGATCCGCAATCCTGGCTCACCGATGTCCTCGCCAACATCGCCGACACCAAGATCACTCGCCTTGAAGACCTCATGCCCTGGTCTTACGCTCAGCGAAACTGAGCGTAAGACAGGTGCGTCGCCCCTGGTAGGGCGGGTTGGCCGGACGGTTACGATGAAGCGATATGGGGCGCCGGACCGGGTCGTGACCGATAAGCTTCCGTCCTACAGAGCGGCGCTTCGTGAACTCGGAATTGCCAGCCGGCAGGAAACCGGGAGGTGGCTCAACAACCGGGCCGAAAACTCACACCAGCCATTGCGGCGACGAGAGAAGATCATGAACCGGTTCAGGTCGATGCGAAGTCTTCAAAAGTTCGCCGCCGTCCAGTCCCCAGTTCACAATCACTTCAATCTCGAACGCCATTTCTACCGCCGCGAAGAATTCAAGGAAAACAGTACCCAAGCCGTGGCCGAATGGCGTCAGCTCGTGGCCTGATACAGGGTCAAACCCGGTCCTTCGAGACCGATCCGTTTTTGTCTGACAGCACCCATCGCTGAATGTCCCGACCCTCTTGCCGCTTTTCGCATTGCTACAAAGACGCAATGGCGGCCGCCACGCGAGTGATCGGCTCGCTCCAGTCGCCTTGTTGCGACTGTCGGAACAGCTGAGTGTTGGGGTACCAGGGTGTGTTGTTCCGGCTCGCCCCCCAACGCCAGTCTGGGTCGGGGGCATGCAGCAAGAGGAGGACCTTTCTGCCCATAGCCCCGGCCAGATGGGCTGTCGCCGTGTCGACCGTTACAATCGCGTCGAGCTGGGAAATGAGTGCTGCTGTCCCGAGGAAGCTGGCCTTTCCGGAATCTAGCCCGGCGGGCAAGACGAGGCGGTCGGCAAAGGGGACATCCTGGATCTGCCCCTGACCGTGCCCGTGTTGAAGACTAATCAGACAACAGTCCTCGCGTTCCGCAAGCAAGGCGAAGTCGTCAAGACGGATCGAGCGTCTAAGATCTTGTTTGTGATCGGGATTGCCTTGCCAGACAAGACCGATATTGCAACGCGCCGGGTCGATGACCTTCGAAAGCCGCCTCGCCAAGCTGGAACGGGCGGCAAGATACGGACTGTCGAAATACGGCGCTGCAATTCCCATTCTAAGAGGTAGGCTCATGAGACGCACGAAAGCATCGCCGGCTTCCGCGGTAACTGCTTTGTTGCGTGGCGTGAGCCTGAGCTGAGGATGGACGGACTTGAGCAAAGGATGCAGGTGGGGCCACTCAGCGAGCGTGACCGTTACCTCCTCCTCAATAAGACGGCGGACATAACGCAGGAAATGAAATGTGTCACCGAGGCCCTGTTCGGCGATGATCAGAAGCCTTCTTGGCGGCGGTCCTCCTGTCCAGTGCGGGATCTTGGCTCCGGTGTCAGCGCAGGTGATCGCTGGCAAGTTTCCTTCCGGATTGCGTAGGTAGCGGTTTTCATAAAGCGGCCAGGCTGTTTCCCATTTGTCGCAGCGAAAGGCCGCAACGGCGGCGTTCAGGCCGTCCTCGGGAGAGCAGGTCTGCGAATGGACATCCTCCCAAAGCGCCATTGCGCGATCATGGTCGCCTGATTGTGTGAATGCGTCGGCCTGACGGCGGCGCGCCTCATGCGTGTCGGGAGTAACAGATCCGCGCGTTGTTCCGGCGAGCAGCAAATTACGCATCGTGATCACCGCCCTCATGCTGCTGGATCCGGACCGGCCGCATCTCGCCTCGCGCGTAGTTCGCAGCGTATTTCGGCCAGCTTCTTCTCCTCCATGAGCAGTCCACCGGTCATCCGGTAGACCCGGTTCGCTTTTTCGATGGTTTCCTTGCGGTGAGCAACGACGATCCGTGTCATATTGAGACTTTCCACCGCATCTAGGATGGCGGTTTCGTTCTTCATATCTAGATGGCTAGTGGCCTCGTCGAGCAAGAGCACTCGTGGTCGCTTGTAGATCGCCCGGGCGAGGACGACGCGTTGCTTCTGCCCGCCGGAGAGGGTCGATCCCATGTCTCCGACCAGTGTTTCGTACCCCATCGGCATTGCCTCAATATCGGCCGCGATGGAAGCGATCCCGGCGACTTCGCGCACACGCTCCATATCGATCTCGGTATCGAAGCCGGCGATGTTCTCGGCCAGCGAACCCTGGAGCAAGGTGTCCTCCTGGAGCACTACTCCGACCTGACTGCGCAAGGTTTGGTTTCCCCAAGAAGTCATCGGTCGGCCATCAAAGAGTACTTGTCCCGCAGCGGCCGTCTCAAGGCCCGACAGGATTCTCAAGAGTGTGGATTTGCCCGCTCCGGACGGTCCGATGATTGCGACGAATTCTCCGGCTCTGACGTCGAACGATGCTCCGTTGAGGACTGTGGTTTCGCTACTGCCATAGCGGAAGATGACGCGTCGCAAGGAGACGTCGCCTCGCATCGCCACGGCCCGTCCACCATCCTCGCCCTGGCCTTCGGTCTGGGCGAAAGCGATGTCGGCGATGCGCTGCAAGGGGACCTGCAGCAGCTTGAACTGGATCAACGAGTCGACCAGCGTTCGCATCCGGCCTGACAGCATGCCCAGATAGGCCGCAAATGCGGTGAGCATTCCAATGGAAAATGCTCCGTCCATTACGCGTAGCGCCGCGAAGACCAGAATCGCGAGCCGACCGCCATCGAGGATCAGTGTCGTGACGTTCTGCTCAATGATTGAGAGGTTTCCAGTACGGATGTGGGCATTGGCGCGGCGAACCATTTTGTTGCGCCAGTTCGCTTCGCGATTCGATTCTAGCCCGCTGGTCTTGATGGTCTGGATCGAGCGCAGTGACTCCAGCAGATGCGTTTGCTCCGCCGCCTCGGCAACGAGCAGATCTCCCGCCGCCCTTTTCATGTTCCGGAAGATCGAGACTCGCCAGAGCACATAGAGCACCAATACGCCAAGGACCACGAGGAAGAGTGCGCGGCTGTAGATCGTCATGACCACGCCTATGACGATCACGAAGAACATGTCGGTGATCATCGCCACAGCGCCCGATGTCAGAAAACCGCGGATTGCTTCCAGCGACATGACCCGGTGCTGGACATCTCCTAGTTGACGCGTTGTAAAAAAGTTCGCGGTCAGCCGCATCATGCGACTGAATAGGCGCGCAGCGATATCGAAAGATACAATCTGCCCTAGAAATTGGAGCGTGAGCTGGCGAAGGAGCTGGCTGACCGCCTGGAAGACCAAGAGCCCGCTGAAGCCAATTGCGAGTGTCCAGACCAGCGCATAATCGCCCTTGACCAAGACTTCGTCGATTAGGATCTGAAGGAAGAAGGGTGATGCGAGTAGCATGCACTCAGCCACCAGCGCCAACAGGAGGCCAAGGCTGAAAGGGGAAAGAAAAGACCTGTCCAGTCGCACTAGATCGAAGAATGAGAGCTGTTTCGGCTGGGCCTTGGGTTGGAAAGCCTCGGTGGGAGTGAATTCCACCGCAACGCCGGTGAAAGCGCGGTCCATTTCCGCCGTCGTCAGCGCTCGCTCGCCTAGCGCTGGATCGTGGATGACGAATTTCCCTCGGTGTACCGATTTAAGGACGACAAAATGGTTGAAATTTAAATGCAACATGCACGGCAATCGCATCTGGCTCAATTCTTCGGGCTCGCAGCGAATTCCGCGGCCGCCCAGGTCGATCCGCTTGGCGATGTCGAGCAGGCCAACTAGCTCGGCACCGCGCAGGGATATCGAGTATTTTCGCCGCAACTCACCCAGATCGGTCTTGAGGCCGTGGTACCAAGCGATCATTGCGATGCAGGCCAGACCGCATTCCGCCGCTTCCGACTGCCGGATAAGCGGCAGGTTGCGCATGCCGAAGAGATTGAGGCGTTCGTTCATCGTGGCCAGGCCCTTAAGCGGAACTTGATAAAGGTTCCAGCAACCACTCGAAGAGCGACTGTCGTTCTAGGATCACCTCCGCATTGAGCGTCATGCCCGAACGGAGTTCGAATCGTTCGCCGAAAGCCTCGATAGCCTGCGCGTCGAGCGTGACGACGGCGCGGTAGGCGGCCTCCTCCAATTGCAGCGGGGTCGGAATTTCCTCGGGTCGGAAAACGGTGGTCGACACGCTTTCGATCCGGCCGGTGGCTACTCCGTAGCGGCGATGGGGAAACGCTGAATAGTAAATTCGTACCTCCTGTCCCGGTCTGATCCGGGCCATGGCACGGGAGGGGAGATAAAGCTCGGCCTGGAGCACACTATCGGAAGAAACGATCGTCAGCGCGCGTTCGCCGACGCGGACCGAGCCGCCGGCGGACACCTGCTTCGCCGCGATACGTCCGCCGGCGGGGGCAGAGACAAGTACGCCCTCACGGAGTCGAGCTTCCAGCAGCATCCGTTCCAATTGTGTCCGGGCCTGACTGAGGGTGAGTATCTGCTCTTCCGCGTCCAACGGGATCTGCCGCGCCCGGTTGCGTTGTACATCCAGCGCTCCCGCGAGCTCAGCCCGCCGGGCCAGGAGCGCGCTCTCCGTCTCCTGCTGGTTAAGGGCAAGCACGTGCCTATCCTCCAGCATCCGTTCGGCCAGGATACCTCGCTCCGCCAGTTCGATGCCGGCCCGGTATTGTCCATCGAGGACGACGCGCCGGACGCGCGCGACGCCGATTTGGTCATCGACGGCGGCGAGCTGTGCGGTCAATGTCGCGATCTGGGCTTCCGATTCCTCCATCCGGGCGGCGAGTGCGGACCGCATGCTCTGCTCCCGTGCGCCAATGAGTTCGATCTCCTGAGTGATGGAGAGAGCATACTCCTCGGTGAGTTCAGCGCCGTCCATCGAAGTATCCGCCGCGCGGATGACGTATAGCGCGTCACCTCCGTGAACAGGGTCGCCTTCTCCCACATAAAGCTCTTCCACTACTCCGCTCATGGGTGCGAACAGGGCGAGCTCCCCTGAGGCATAGCGGAGCCAGCCTACGGCCCTCTCCTTGCGAGCATATTCATTCAGGACAAGGAAAAGTGAGGCGGCGACGAGCGCTAGCACAATCAAAGACGCTAACCATGTCCAAGCCACAGGCAGTTGGGCGATCGGTTCGCCGGAAGCACGCTGATTAAACTGAGCCAACGCTTTTTGGCGAAACAAGTTCTCTGGCTCAACACAAGCGCGAGCTTGGGAGTGCTTATGATTCATAGACATAATGCAAGTTGTTGCGCGTAAGCAACCGAACTTCGCCCCCCGCACCCCAGTTCTCGTTCAAAATCGAGCTCTTTAAGGCGTATCAGTAAAAATAAATCATAAAAGTTCGGATACACCGAATCTTCCAATAAAGCTGTCATAATTACTGTCTTCGAAGAAACTCAAGAACTCGCTCTTGAGTTTGCATTTCCAAGAGAGAATTATACTCGTCCCAAAACTGCGCTCGTGGCCCATGGAACCGAAAACGCACTAGATCTGATTCGGCTGCTATCCGCTCAAGCACTGGTAGAGATGGCACGACATCCACCCACTCAGATTCGGTGTCCACAACGAGCAAGGCTGGAATATTCGTTCGAACGCTCCGTTGTTCGGCCTCTCGAGCAAATTCTGCGAAGTACATGTTCCAGAATGACTCTTCGAATTCCTGCGGCACTTCGTACGATGCTGGCCGATACGCACTTCGACTATTGGACATATTGAGATCGTCCACGATCGCGAAATCGGCTGAACAGGCGCTTTCGTAAAGTGATGTTAGTGCAAGAATTCCTCCGGTCCGTTGTCCGTAAACTCCGATCGTCTCGTACTGCTGCCCAGAATGCTGCCGGACCATTTCCACTACAGATTCACACATCTCGGCCGCCCACGCCCAAACGTCCCCTTCAGATGGAGCATTTTCAAAGCGTTGTCCGCGCCCCGACGCTCCAAAGTAGTCTACGGAAAAAACGTCAACATTCGCAGCAATACCGTACGGATATATTCGTGGAAGAGAGAACGATGAATTTTCAATTGGACTCGGGTGAAACCAGATCACCGCCTTCCGAGGCTCTTGATCGACAGCTGGTTGCGAAGCGTCACTATTCTCGAAAGAGTGATAGCGATATCGTCGCAATTGAATATCCCCATAGGGCGTTGAGGTGCTTAGGTCGGTCGTTTCAAAAAAACCAGGTCCACGACTCTGCTCACCAGCACAGTTTTGTCCCAAATTTAACAATTCCCCATCCGCCTGAAACAAGATGAAGTTCCGGCCGCCCAAATGGGACTGGAATGATGCAACAGCTCTCGTTCCAGAAGCATCTATAGATACGTCGTATAGATCATAAAATGGGCGTTCGTTCAGAAAACTATTTATGTCATCGAACATAGAAGCCAATTGAACGGGGCTGTTTACTTGCGCCCAAACCTCACGCTCAGAAAAGGTCGCTAACAAATCAAGCCCATCCGAGGAGATTGCGGGCCGGACAACGGAGCGGTTTGTGATTTCAACTTTTCTCTCAACGGCTCCACTAGAGCGATCCAACAAATGGAATGTTGGTGAATCAAGCTTATCTGTAAACACGCTTATGCTTTCACCGTCGCCAGAGATTCTAGCAAAATTACTGTATCTCATCATAGAGATAGGCGTCGAAGTATCTCCAGATGACGTATTGATTAGGAGCGAGTTATGTTGGAACGAGAGGGACGGTGACACTTCCAAATTCTCGTCCAAAAACAAGAACTCATTGTGTCCGTCTATTGCTATAATAGGGTGCTCCGCGAGCTCATCATAGGATTGAAAATGACTAGGAAGAATTGTATATGCGTCAGTGTTTAAGGGGTGCTCGATCCATTGCGCGATAGTTGAGCCCAACTCTGCATTGAAGCGCGCGATCACCAATGAGCGATCTCCGTCGATCGCATGCCGCCCTAGAGCGCTGACCCAAGCGACGCTTTGCCCATCAAGCCCCCACGCAGGTCGACTGTAAGGCGATGAGGGGCCCGCCTCGACCGGGGCAGCGCAGCTTTCAAGTCCGTTTCTGGAGGCTCCCTGCTCACGCGCGCACTCTACACTCAGCAGCGCAGGGTTTTGGGCGCGGTCCCCCTCCAGGATAGCAACGCTGTGAGGCTCGCCCAGCCATGGCGAGTATCGATTTCGCATCAACGGATGGTCGAAAAACACAAATGCGCCATCAGGCGACAAGGAAGCCCGATTGTACTGGCAGCTATTGAAGGAGCTTGGGGGGGCAGTGCGCGTAATTTCAGATGTTGTGGCATCTTGCTCTAATATAATAGATTGCGCACCTGCGGGCTGAAAAAATAATTGCGAAACCAGAAAGAGAAGTGGCGATAACAGCATTGAGCTTTCTCCTGAGCCCTTAATTGAGCCGAAGCCCATTCGCCTTAAGCGAATGGGCTTCGGCTGTACATATTCATGACATGGCTGGCAGGCCATAGTACTCGTACAATCCCGCGGAATTGGTTGGAGCGTAAAACCCGGAGCCGTCTGTGGCAATATATATTGTAACATTTGAGGGAAACCCATTCCATTGCACGATTGTGTGGGCTTCATAGTTGGGGTCGTCTTGGAGGTCCAATTCGAGCATTACATCGTTGACATCGACCCAGCCATGTAATGTTGTGGACATTTCGCCCAGCTCTTGGTATTCTTGGACCCAATCTGACGCACCGTCTTCTGCATATCCATGTGCAAAGAATACGTCCACAGTGGCCGGGTTGTTGTCAGGCCTGTGACCCACCACGGTGATGGTCTCGATCCCGCCAGATACAGCTTTCATTTCACTCTGAGATAAGGCTCGCATCAATAGTTCCCTCAGGGGTTGCAAAGGGACTTTTTGCCATAAACGTTAAGTCGGCGCAACACTTATAACGCCTTGAAGTGGAGTGACCCAGCGCCCAATTCCGGTGGTTGGCGAGGAGCGTCTGTTCGCCTAGCTTAGTCGTTTGGATTTCTGGGTCGGGGCTTGGCGAGCCGATAAGTCGCTCAGGAGATCTGGATCGGTGCTTGTGGGTTTGCCGGTCCGGCCGGCGAGGTGTGGGGCCTCGATAGGGCTTCGCGTTTCGGTCTACGTTGAGAACAGGTGTTCGATGGTACGCTCACGTTGGCGACAATGGATAACCATACAGTCGGCCCATTCTACCCAAGGCGACAGGGCGGTACTGTTGACCTGAGGACTGTCGCGCATCTATCCTGCGCGATCACCCCGAAGGCACCCCAGACTACGGCACGAACCGGCCAGTAGCTTCACCAGGAACAGTTGGCTTTTTGGTCAAGCATCCAGGACCCAATCTGGGGCGCAGAAGCGCCTCGCCTCACCGCTCCGACATCAGGCGGTCGAGATGGCTGTGCCGGGCATCCATTTCTGCCTCAAGGACAGCTTCGACCATTCTGCTGTCGGCCTCGTCCAACCTCCCGACGATCCGTCCAGCGGTGAGTGCGGCATAAAGCTCGTAGGACAGGAGGACACTTGAACGCCGCCCGAACCGCGTGATGACCAGCGGAGTGTGCTGAGCTTCTGACCCAGCCCCCTGATCCGGGCCGTTCGTTAGTAGAGTCGTAACCGTCCGTGCTCTGAGACCCAAGTCTGGATCATGCCCGGTTAGAGTTTTCCGGGCTTTTCACGCTGGCGGACTGGTGACGCCAGCGTGATTGATCAGCGCGACCGGGGGTTTGTTCCCGATAGCACTATGCGGTCTTACCGTATTGTAGTCTCTACGCCAACACTCCAGCTTTTCACGGGCATCGGGCAAGCTCATGAACCAGTTTGCCGACAGGCACTCGGCACGTAGACGGCCGTTGAACGCCTCGATGAACGCATTATCCGTTGGCTTGCCCGGTCTGGAGAAGTCCAGCGTGACATTGTTTGCGTAGGCCCACAGGTCGAGATCACGGGAGATAAATTCCGATCCCTGGTCCACTCGGATCATCTTTGGATAACCCGTCTGGGCGCAGACCCGCTCCATGGTCTGAACGACGTCCTCACCGCGATAGCTGTAGCGGGCGTCGATGGCGGGCACGTATCTTGACCATGTATCGACGACGGTCAGGATCCGGAACTTACGCCCGGTTGCGAGCTGATCATGCACGAAGTCCATCGCCCAGACTTCCAAAGGCGACACCGCCTCCTTGCGGTCGCGGATCAGCTTGGCTCTGACCTTCCGCTTCGGATGCTTGTTACGAAGTTGAAGGCCCATCTCATTGTATATACGTCGAACTTTCTTCTGGTTCACGAACCAGCCCTCCCGCCTCAACATGACGTGGACGCGCCGATATCCATACCGCACGCGTGTCTCGCAGATGTCCTTGATGCGCTCTTTCAACGCGGCCTGATCGGGTCGCCGAGAACGGTAGTGGAAGGTGGACGTGTCGAGCAGCAGATTACCGCAAGCCCTCCGGATCGACACGCCCCATTCTCGAACCGCCTCTTTGACAAGCTCCCGCTTGCGATCAGGCCTTACAGCTTTCGTTTGAGAACGTCCTGTAGCATCTCCTTGTCGAGAGATAGATCAGCGACAATCCGTTTCAGGCGGGAATTCTCATCTTCCAGCTCTTTGAGACGCCGCATCTCGGACGGCATCAGACCGCCATACCGCTTCTTCCAGTTAAAGAAAGTTGCCTGGCTGATCCCCGCCTTGCGGCAAATCTCGGCAACCGGAATTCCAGCTTCACCCTGCTTGATAATGAACGCCTTCTGCGCGTCCGTGAACTTCGATGCTCGCATCCTTCTGTCTCCGCCCAGCCAGGTTCCAGACTACCGGAAACTCTAAACTGAAACGATCCAGTTTCCTGGGGGCAGAGCAGGTGTTTCGAGGCAGCACGCTGGCTTCTTGCGAAGTCTCTCCCATCGCCACCGCTTCCGGAGGTTCCGGCAGGACTGCCTCTCCGGTCCCGGCTGACCACTCCTCACCCAGCCGAGCTGTCAAAGTCACCTCGTCTTCGGTGAAATCGTCTTTGCCACCACTGCCCATCTGTTCACCCCCGCTTTAGTGCGCTGTTTCGACGCCCCAACACTCTCTCAAACCACTCGATGGCGGCTTCGCCCTCTCGTTGTGTAATCGTGTCGACGCTTCGACTGTGAGCGATGCAGTTTCTCAACTCTGCCAGCTGCCCGAACTTCGTGACCAAAGCGTCCTTGTTCAGAAAGGCCCCCTGAAACGCCGGCCAGCATGCCTTCGAAGTCATGGTGTCTTGCAGTTCCCTGAGATCGAAGAACTCTAGCAAACCGTCGATAGTCTCATAGCGATCGGCATCGAAAGCGGGGTCTTTCCGTGCGGCACGGCTGATGCGCTCGCCGGCCTTCTGCCTGACGTGCGAGGGCAGGTTCTCGACTGTTCCTTCGAGGCTTGCGGCGATAAGATCCCGCATGCCCAGCTCCACGCTTTCGATTTTCTCGTCTAGCTCGCGGAGGTTGGATGGCAGGTCGAGCCTTTGCTTGATCAACAGGTTCTCGACCGCATCGCGAATTGTCTTCTGACGTTCGGTGATGAACTCTTCATAGTCAGCAGGCGTGAAAGGGGCTCGCAAGAGAATGTCGAACGCGGCCGGCGAGATGAGATGAGTCTCAAGCGTTGCGCGAACTTCCTTTTCTCCATTTCGTTCTATCCATTCCGGAAGATACTGATTGGGGAGCTTGTCGCTGATCACGGCCCGATTTGTGCTGGAACTCAAAGGGCTGCGGTTCAGGATGGAATGGATCGTCTTGTCCCCAAGGTTCTTGGCGCCCCAAGACGCCGGGACGATGTGGTGGTCGTCCAGATCCTCGTGGTCCGTGACCGCGCCCGACACCCAATCCCGTGCGCCGCTGATGATGAAGAGGTTGAAAATGCCGTTATAGATAGACGAACCACGCTTCTGCTCGTTTCGAAGGTCAAGCTGCTTGAAGCGTGATTTGAACTCCGCAATGAGGCCGGGCTCCAGATTGTCGTTTTCAAGCCAGGCGCAGACCTCGCGGAAATCTCGTGCGCTTGTCGACTCCACCGAGCCGGAGTACCGGGCGGTAAAAACCGAGGCCCAGTACCAGTGGCGAACCTTCCTCTGTGCGGATAGCTGGCGCTCCGCAGGCAGTCTCTTGGCGGCCTCCAGAAGGGCCGAGAAGGCAGGCAGGATCGATACGTAGGGCAAGTATTTCGGGGAAATCGCCCCATATTCCTGCGGGTGCCGAATGGTCTTTATCGCCCGTTCAATCGCTCCAACAGCGACATCCCACCGAGATTGAAACTCTTCAGCGCTTGGGATCAGCACCTCTCTCCGCCGGGTTCCGTCCGCTTCGCGGATTGGCTTTTCGCTGCCTGGGATCAGATAATAGAGATACGCAGGAGAGCAGTATTCCTGCCGCAAGATCGACATCACCTGGAGGATGTAGACGTTCATCTTGCCGCTTTCGATGAACGCTAGGCGATCTGCTACTTCTCGCCATAGGTGCTTCAGCTTTAGTCCCTTGGGAACCAGCAGCGCGTTAATCAGGTCGAAGACGTCGAGCTGCACACCCTTGCTGTTGATCTGGGTGAAGATGTCGCAGACCTTGCCAATCTCCAGCTCCTGATCAAGCTCGACGAAAGAAACCTGGTACTCATCAATCAGCTCGCCGACAAACTCCTCGAACTCCCTTGCATCTCGCGCGAATTGCTCTGCTCTGCTCGCTTCTTCCAAATCGTTCGCATCTCGCGCGAATTCAGCTTTGGCTTTCCAATAGTCCTCATACCTCCCGAACCAGCGATAGAGCTTGCGGCCACCTTGCCCGATCACTGACAGAGGAAAAATGTGCGCTTCAAACTGAGCCTCTTCATCAGCGAGAAACTTCCGGAAACGCTGTGAGAGGAAGTCATAGCTGAACGCCCGCTCATGCTGCCCCGCCATGAATTCATTGATCCGGATGAAGTAGGCCGCTGGTTTCTTGCGCTTCAAGATCGTCGGATCGTCAGGACCATGAAAAGCGTAATTCATGGCCGTCAAGCGCTGCTGGCCATCGAGAACGATGTACTCTTCAGCGCCCGTCGGCGCGACGCCACGAAGAGGCTCGCACGAGAGCGCTTCGAAGTTGCTCTTCTTGCCTTTCCAAAGCAGCAGGCTGCCGATGTAGTAGTCCTTGAAGATGGACCGCATCAAAGCGCTAACATCCCATGGGTCCCACTCGAAATCGCGCTGAAAGTCCGGGACCGCGTACCTGCCCTCCTTGAGACGGCCAAGCAGGGTGTTAAGACTGATATGACCAGGTAATTGAGCATTTTTCATCTAGCCATCTCCTTCTGGGCCTCATCAAGTCGATGGCCGCCGTTATCCCGCCCTGCGGCGATTGCGCGCTGCATTGAGACGATCAACCTTTCAATCGACCGCGCCGTCCTGCAGACTTCTTGCGCTCTCAGGTCGTCCTGGGCGAAGTCATTGCTGTGAGCGACAAAGTTTCTGAGCCGCTCAGCTTCTTTGAGGTCTTGACGCAACCGGTCAGGCGGCAAATCAACCAAGCCCGCCTTGGCGATGATCTCCCGCTTGTCGCAGAATTGGGTCAGTAGAAGGCTGTTGATGAACTCGTCGTTCGCGCGCGCGCTCTTCTCATGTCTAGCAAGTACGTCACGACGGTTCAGTGCCAGATGCTGCAGCCAATTGGCCGCATCGTAGCCCAAACTCTCCCCGATCAAGGTGGTCATGCAGACTTCGAGATTGGTCAGCGCGGCAAACAATGCCGTCCGCACCGGCAGCTTGTGCAGATCGGAAAGAGTGACAAGACCGGCAACAGAATGTCCCTTCACCACCAGACGCGTCTCCACCTGGTCGGCTGTCCGGAGAAACTGCCAAATACTGGCGTCGGCACCGATAAGCATCTCTTCGCTCAGTGAGTGGTAATGCTCCTCCACCGTGGCGTCAGGAGCCGCAGCGTCGAAGAAAGGGCGGGCGTCCAGCAGGCCCAGGACCCGCTCGCCATTCATCACCGGCAGGAAGCTGTAGCGCGCCGCATTGCGCTCCTTTACTTCCCGGCAAGTCTGATCCAGTCGGCAGAAAAAAAATGGGCGCGGGGTCATGATCATCTCGACCGGTAGCCCCGCATGCACGACTTGCAACCCGCCGAGTCCTCTATCGTCCGGCGGGATGTGGACTGAGGTATAATTCTCTCCAACACCACTCATCCCGCCATCTCCTCCTGGATCTGATCGAGGCGCTTGTCGCCTTCGCCGGTCTGGCCCCAGCGGGTCACGTCGATCTGGCCTGTGACGGCGGCTGTGATGAGGGCCGAGCGGTATTCCTTGAGGCGGTCGATGGAGATTGTCGTCACCTCACTAACTGACCGGCTTGCGTCAATCTCTTTGTCAATACGCTCTACAAGAGCAGCTTGGTGATCTCGCGGTGGCAACGGCACCAACACATCGCGCAAGAACCCGACCTCGAGATGCGGATGAAGGGCTCCAGTTTCAATTGCTTTCAGCTTCGCCCGTCCAATCTGCGAAGCAAGGAAACGAAGGAGCAGTCGCGGCTCAACCGCCCTCTTGATTGGTCGTGCAACTACTAGCGCGTGGCAGCCAGAGCCAGCGAACTGATCGTCAACTATCGACGTGGCCCCACAGTCACCTGTTTGAACGATCAGGAGGTCATCTTTCTCCACGCGAGCTTTCGGCTTACTTCCGAGCCAAGATTTCGTAACGAAGTAGGGCTTGCGCTCGAAGTCGATTTGCTGCCACTTGATATGGGTCGACTGAAGATATGGGACACGGTCAGAATGATCGGGATCGACGAGGATATCACGTGTCGGTCCGACAAAGCCGTTACCAAGATGAGATACCAGCGCCCGAAGGCGCACTGCCTTCCAGGACAGCGGAAGTTTCCCTAAGAATTTGCAACCGGAAGGCACCGTTTGTCCCTGGTTCACGAACCGACCTAGCAGTAGGTCATTGATGGCTCTTGCCTCCCGCTCCCCCAACAGCTCCACCAGGCGCTGCTTCTTCTCGATCAGCTGGTCGATCCGGGCGGTTTCCTTGTCGAGGACGTCCGCGATGGCCTTCTGGGTATCGAGGTCTGCTGTCGGGAGAACAAAATCCTTGATGGCAGCTTCCGACACACGCCTTAGTCCTCCGGCTCCCGTCATGCTTCGCATCCCGGCGGCTCGGAACGGCTCACTGCTAAGGAGATATCTGAGATAGCTTCGGTCAATGCGCTCCGGGTCAGGTCGGAGTACATGTACCTCCGAAGTGGCGAAGCCGATCCCGTTGGCCAAGCCTGTTGCCACGGCCTTCTTTCCATTCTCGAAGCATGGCGTGACCTTCGCCAGAAGCACGTCGCCGTCCGCGAAGTAATTGTAGCTTCCCTTAGCGACTTCCGAGAGCGGCCTGGAGCGCGACGCATCGAGGCCTCCTAGCCCGTCACTCAACGCTTCCATAGGCGCGAAGGTTACCTCTAGATCGTCAGGGAGGTGGCGCACTTCTGTTGGTGATGGTGCGACTTGTAGGAGATGCCGTAGCCTCACGCCGCGACCTCCTTCAACAGCCCGGCGATCTCTGCCTCCAGTGCCTTCAATTCCGCATCGATCTCTTCCAGCGGTCTCGGCGGGACATATTCGTAGAAATACCGGTTGAAGTTGATCTCATAGCCGACCCGGCCCACTTCGCCGTCGCTGGCATCGGTATGGCTTTCGTCCACCCAGGCATCCCGCACGAAAGGTTTCACCTCTCGCTCGACATAGGCTTCCCAGGTTTCGTCCAGAGGGACGAGTTCGGTGTCCCTGAGATCGCTGTCCGGTTCCGGCTGGCCGTTCTTGTCGCGGCAGACTTCAGCCGCCTCATCGCGTTCCCCAAACAGCGAGAGGATGGCTTTCCGCACCGGCACTCCGATCTTCACGCCAGAGGCCTTGAGGACCTTCTGCAAGTCTGCCTCGAAGCTATCCCGCGACATCCAACGATGGTCTCTGGGCAGACTTCCCACAGCGGCCAGCAGGCCTTCTACCTCGTCATCCTTGAGCTTCTGTATCGCCTTCTCGGTCTTGAGTGCTTCGACCTTCTCGTCCGTCACCTCGAACGCCAGCTGGAGAGGACGCTCCACCCGGATTTCCCGATAGCCGAAGGCCTCACGCGGGAAGACCTTGGAGATCTTCTCGTCTGCCGCCTCATAGAGGGTGTAATTGCGCACGATCTCGGCGCGGGCTTCATCAGGGATCTCGCGGCGCTTGGACCCCAGCGATTTACGCATGGATTTCCAGAAGGCTTCGCCCGAGGCGTCAATCAACTGGACCTTGCCCCGGCGTTCCAACGACTTGCGGTTGGAGAGGAGCCAGACATAGGTCTGGATACCGGTGTTGTAGAAGAGGTCTGTGGGCAAGGCGATGATCGCCTCGACCCAGTCCTTCTCCAGCATCCATCGCCGGATTTCACTCTCGCCAGAGCCCGCTCCACCCGTGAAGAGCGGCGAGCCATTCATGACGATCCCGATCCGCGAGCCGGCCTCGTCCTGGCGCATCTTGGAGATCATGTGCTGCAGGAAAAGCAGCTGACCATCGGACACACGCGGCGTACCAGCACCGAAGCGGCCATCATGGCCCATATCCTTGGCTTCAGCCTCGATGGGTTCCTTGTACTTCTTCCAGTCCACCCCATAGGGCGGGTTGGAGATCATGTAGTGGAATTTGCGGGAGGGATGGGCGTCCTGGGTGAGTGTATTGCCATAGGCGATCTGGTCCGGGTCATGGCCGGTGACCAGCATGTCCGACCGGCAGATGGCGAAGGACTCGCCATTGAGTTCCTGCCCGAAGAGTTCCACGCGCATGTCCGCGTTGGTTTCCTTCAAGGCTTCCTCGGTGAGGGCCAGCATGCCGCCCGTGCCGCAAGCCGGGTCATAGACCTGACGGATGACACCCAGGCCTGAGAGCTTGTCCTTGTCCGGTTCGACCAGGAGGTCGACGATGAGGCGGATTACTTCGCGCGGGGTGAAGTGTTCACCCGCCGTCTCGTTGGAGATTTCCGAGAAGCGGCGGATCAACTCCTCGAAGAGATAACCCATCTCCAGGTTGGAGACCTTGGACGGGTGAAGGTCGATCTCGGTGAAACGCTCGAACACCTTCCAGAGCAGTTCGGCATCCTTCAGACGCTTGAGCTGATCGGTGAAGAGGAATTTCTCCAGGAAGACGTCCTGCACATCGGACGGGAAGCCCTGGAGATAGTCGATCAGATTGGCGTGAAGCTGGCCGGGGTCCTGTTGCTTGAGCTTGGCGAAGGTGAAGCGCGAGGTGTTGTAGACCTTGATATCGCTGCCCACGGCTCCGAGCAGGATCATCCGCTTGGTCTCGTCATCAATGTCTTCAGGCAGGCTTGCAGCCGCCGAAAGGACATTACCCTTGGTCGGCTCCAGGATCGCGTCCAGACGGCGCATCACCACGAAGGGCAGCACCACCTTGCCGTATTCGGACTGCTTGAAATCCCCCCGCAGGAGTTCCGCGATAGACCAGGCGAAATTCGCCAAGCCCTGCACGTTCGATGACGTGTCACTCATATATCCGCCCCATATGCTCTAGGTTGAGAAGACACCAAGCGCCCGCCCTAGGCAAGCTCGTAGCCGTTCAACCTTTTGAATTTTCATGAGATAGCCATTTGGCTGGTCTCAGGATGTGATCTTGGTCACATGGGGGTGTCAGAAGGAGTCCTGGCGATCAGTGCCAAGCGCCTACGGTGCTGCTGCGAATGCCGCACAACCGTTCCCAGATTGTTCCGAGACAATGCCTTCCTGCGTCACCGCGTCACGTCACAAATGGAGATCGTTCCAAATTTAGTCGCGACCTAACAACTTGCTTTGGAAAGAAAACCACCTTCCCGGCTAGAGGATCAGGGGCAAATTGTGTCTACCTAGGTACTTGTGAGAAGGGAATTTTAAGTCTGCTGCGTCTACCGATTCCGCCACGCCCGCGCCGGTCGGGAAAGCGCGATCCTACACAGCTTCACGGGACTGGCCAGTAGCCGGTTCAGACGCCACGCAGCCATGTTCCATTGCCATCGACCACCCCGCCCGCCTCAAGAATGGCCCGCATCGGCGCGAGAGCTTCGGCGTGCCGTTTCCATCGACCGACCGAGCTGGAATAGAGCGGCTGACGGACCTGGACCGAGCTGGCCGTGGCCACGCTGCCGGACTGGGTGTGAAAATCGAGGCAGGCCGGCTCCCAGTCCAACCCGCAATGGGCGATCAGGCGACGCGCTTCGCTGTCGAGATCGGCGACCACGTCCTCATAGGCGATTTCGGTATAGCGCTCGGGCGGCAGGGTGGCGGCCCAATGGGCGCGGAGCCGGTCGAAATTCAGGTAGTAGCGGGCGCAGTCTTCCAGCGTGTAGGCGTAGTTGTAATAGGAAAAACTGGTCGCGAAGAGCTGGCGGTAATTGCTGAGGCAGGCATCAATCGGGTGCCGACGCAGGCAGATGATGCGGGCTTCCGGCAAGGCCCGGTGGATATGTCCCGCCCAGATGAGGTTGAGCGGCATCTTGTCGGTGAAGCGCGGCGCGTCACCGGCCAGTGAGGCGACGCTCTCCTCATAGGCCTTGCCCCAGGTCGCGGCATCGACGGCACCGGCCGCTTCAAGCGTCGCCGCGTCCATCACGAAGGGTCCGGCCGTACCGGCCATCTGCTTGCCGATCAGGGCGAAGTTGGAAAGCTCCCCGACCGGACGGATGGCGCTGTGGGCACCGAGAATGCGGTCCACCAGCGTGGTTCCGGTCCGCGGCAGACCGACGATGAAAATTGGTCGCTCGCTGTCCCAGCCCGGCTCCGGGGCCATGCCGGCCTCCCCGACCGAAGCCGCGGCGGCCGCGAAGAGAGCCTGGTCGTTTTCAGGGTCATAGCCACGGCGCTGACTGACGCCGGCCTTCGCCTTCCCGAGCCAGGCAAGGGCCTCGTCATGGCGACCGAGGTCCTCGAGCGTTTTCGCGATCGCATGCCCGAGATGCAGCTGCGCCTCCTCGTCGGTGCCCCCCCGGGTCCCGAACGCCGCAATCAGCGCCTCCAGCCGATTGTCACCCGCGAGCTGCTTTCGCAAACCGACGATCGCCGACAAGGCCTTCACATGACCGGGGTCCAGCTCAAGCACGCGGCCATAGGCGGTCTCGGCAGCCTCGAACTCTCCGGCGAACTGACGTGAGGCGGCCAGATTATAATGATAATCCGGACGGCACTCGTCCTGGTTCACGGCGGCCTCGAACAGGTTGATGGCGGAGCTGTGCTGACCCAGACGGGTGAAGACCACCCCGATCGTGTCGAACGTCAGGGCGTCGCGCGGGCCGAGTTCGGCGGCGCGCGCAGCCGCCGCTCCGGCCGCGTCGCGCCGGTGCAAGGCCAACAGGGACTTCGCGCGGTGTGCATGAAGCCGCGGATCCTGGTTGTCCACAGCGATGGCCCGGTCGAAAATCTCCACCGCTTTGGCATGATTGTCGTGATCAACCGTCAGCAGGCCCAGCAGAAAAAAGGCCTCGGGATGAGGTCCATGCGCCTGCAAGACTGACAGGCACAGCGCATGGGCATCACGGTAGTTCCGCGCGCTCAACGCTTCCGCCGCTGCGGCCAGTTGCGACTCGGCCGGCCGGGGCAAACTCATGACAGGTGGCCCATCGGCAAACTCCATCCGGCAATTTGCTGCATATGCGAAACCCCTTCGCAGATGCAGCGTGTCCTGCACGCAACAGGTCTCAAAATAACACAAGAATGTGACAGGAATTCAGGCACTGGCAATTGCTTTCGTTGGACGCACAAGACCATGATTAACGCACAATTTCCTTCGGAGAACCCAATCATGGCCGCAAAATCCAAAGCAACACTTCGCTCGCGCCTTGCTTGTTCGATCAGTGTGCTTGCCCTGCCGCTGGCCGGCATGGCGACAATTGGTAGCGCACAAGCACAAGAGACAGGCACAACTTCCCAAGACGTCATCGTTGTCACGGCAACGCGCCGCTCCGAGACTGTCCAGGACGTGCCACTCAATATTGCGGCCATCGGCGGCGCCCAGATCGAAGAACAAGGCTTTGAAGATCTTGCTGACGCCCTTGCCTATGTTCCGGGTATCAACATTGTTGATCGCGGTGGCCGTCAGGGCAACCCGATCATTGTCCGTGGCCTCAACGCCGACCCGATCAATTCCGGTGACGGCAATAATGATGGCGGCGGCACGGTCGCGACCTATCTCGGCGAAATCCCGCTCTTCATTGACCTCAAGCTGAACGATCTTGAGCGCGTCGAAGTCCTGCTCGGGCCGCAAGGCACGCTCTACGGTGCCGGAACGCTGGGCGGCGCGATCCGCTACCTGCCGAACCGTCCGGACTTCGACAGCAACATGCTGCAGATCCGCTCCTCCTTCTACCAGTACCAGGAAGCCGGCTCCCCCTCTGCCGATATCGGCTTCACCTTCAACCACGCGGTCTCCGACACGTTCGCGGTGCGCGGCTCGGTTGATGTCCTGCATGACAGTGGCTTCACGGATTATTCCTACCGGGTCCGCACGCCGGGTGTCTCAAACCCGAACCCGGATTTCAATGACCCGGCTGACGTCGCCGCCAACCTGGCGCCAGTCAATGATGCCGATGGCGAAGAAGCCGTGTCGGGGCGCCTCGCCGCACGCTGGGCACCGACCGACTGGCTCGACGCGACCGCCACCTATTACTTCCAGTTCCAGGACATCGAAGGGCGCCAGATCTCCTCGCGCCGTTCGCCGATCCAGGCGGGTGCCTACGAGTCAGCGCTGCGCGTGCTGGAGCCGATCGAGCGCGACAACCAGCTTCTCGCGATTGAGCTGACCGCCGACCTTGGCTTTGCCGAGCTGACCTCGGCGACCGGTTTCGGTACCTATGAGGAAGACGGTCAGCGCGACCAGACCGACCTGCTGATCTCGCTGGAATACTCCTATGAGAGCTTCCCGAACTTCACCGCTTTCACCCGCGAGCAGGGTGAAGACGAGTTCTTCAACCAGGAACTCCGCCTCGTCTCGACCTATGAGAGCCAGTTTAACTGGATCATCGGCGCCTATTACAACAAGGCGGAATTCGTCAGCAACTCAAGCGAGTTCACGCCGAACTACGCCGCCTATGTGAATGATAATTTCGCCTTCGGCCTGACCGAAAACCCAACCGACCTGGAGTATTTCTCGACCTCCAACACGCAGCTGACCGAGAGTGCTCTTTTCGGCGAGCTGGGCTGGGACATCACCGATCGCCTGTCGATCACGGTTGGCGGTCGCTACTACGAGTACGAGCTGGAGTCGGTCTCGACCGTGGACTTCCCGCTCTTTGAAGCTCCGACCTACACCCCGCTGACGCTGAGCGAGATCCGCGATCTCGCCTTCGATCCGGCACTGGCGCAGTCGGATGACGGTTTCCTCTACAAGTTCAACATTGCCTATGACCTCAGCGACGAGATCCTGGCCTACTTCACGGTCTCTGAAGGTTACCGTATCGGCGCCTCGAACGGCCTCGGCCCTTGCCCGGCCTTCGATCCGCTGGCGACCCAGGGCGCCTGCGCCCTCGCACCGGGCCAGCAATACGGACCCAATCCCGGCGATATCGCCCAGTTCGACGAGCGCCAGTTCGGCCCGGACCAGACGACCAATTACGAGCTCGGAGCCAAAACGACCTGGGCCGGTGGCGCGATCACGCTGAACGGCGCCATCTTCCTGGTCGAATGGACCGATCCGCAGGTCTCCTCGGCCACGGTGAACGCCAATATCCCGATTACGGTCAACGCCGCCGGTGCTGAATCGAAGGGCTTCGAGCTGCAAGGCTCCTGGCAGGTTGCGCATAATTTCGAAGTGCGCGGGACCTACTCCTTCACCCAGTCGGAACTTACAGCCGACGTGCCCTTCCTGATCCGCACGATCACGACACCGGGCTTCGGCTCGGCCTTCGAGAACGGCGAATCCGGTGACCGTCTGCCCGGTTCTCCCGAGACCCAGGCCTCGGCCTTTGCCCGCTACACGATGGACCTCGAGGGCGGCGCCCAGCTGAACTACAATTTCGGCGTCTCCTACACGGGCGACATCCTGACCCGGACCGGTGGCCGGGGCAGCAGCACCACGCTGGACAGCTATGTCGTCGCCAATGGCTCGATCAACTACGACGCCGGTGACTGGGGTGCGACGCTGTTCATCAACAATATCGGCAATGAGTATATCGAGACCGGTATTCGCGGCACGGCGCTCTCCAACCAGACCATCAATGGTGCGGTTGTTCGCAGCCACTACGCCAATGTGGCCCCGCCGCGGACCTTCGGCGTGCGTTTCTACTACCAGTTCGGCGAATAGCGCCGGACAGGGTTTGCGCCTGAAACAAGAAGAGCCGCGTCCCCCGGGACGCGGCTCTTTTCGTTGTTGCCCGGGCCAATGACCTCAGGGCTTGTCGCGTGCCGCATCGGCGGCGGCTGCAAGATCAACCAGGTCGAGGAATTCGGCGCGATAGCCGAAGCTGTCCTCCCCCACGGCGCCCGCCGCGGTTTGCCGGATCGCGTCCCAGTCATACCCCTCGGCAAGATAACTGTCGCCGCGCAGCCGCTGGGCAAAGCCAGCGACGGCGATCGAGAAGCGGGCCTCCTGCGGCGCATCGCCAAAGTCGGAAACCGCATCGGACGCAGTGATGGGGCGCTCGATCAGCCGGCTGTCATCCTCGCCGGGACGCTTATAGCGCAGGCGCAGAAAGCCGAACTCACCTGCGAGGTCCGGCTCGACCGAGGCGCCGCCGCCATAGCGCAGCGGGTCCATCAGCACGCCTTCCGAGCCCGGCGCCGCGATCTCGTAAATCGCCGTTACCGCATGGCCAGATCCGACCTCGCCGGCATCCACCGCATCATTGTTGAAGTCGGCCCGATCCAGAAGCCGCGTTTCGTAGCCGATCAGGCGATACTCGGCGACCCGCGCCGGGTTGAACTCGATCTGGATCTTGACGTCATTGGCGATCGGGAAGAGCGCGGAGAAACTCTCCTCGACCAGCATGCGCCGAGCTTCCTGGCGGCTGTCGATATAGGCCGCCGTGCCGTTGCCGGCCTGGGCGATGGTCTGCATCATCTGGTCGTTGTAATTGCCGCGACCAAAGCCCATCACCGACAGATAGATGCCGCTCTCGCGCTTGCGGGCGACAAAGTCCTCGAGCCGCTCGTCCTGGGTCACCCCGACATTGAAATCGCCGTCGGTGAGCAACATCACCCGGTTGACCGCGTCCTCGTCGAAATTCTGTTCGGCGAGATCATAGGCCAGCGCGAGACCGGCCCCGCCAGCGGTCGAGCCACCCGCGCTCAGCCGGTCCAGTGCCCGGTGAATTTCACGCGCATTGCGCGCCGCGGTCGGCTCGAGCACAGCACCGGCAGCACCGGCATAAACAACGAGGGCAACCGTATCGTCGGGCTCCAGCTCGTCGACCAGCATGTGCATGGCCTGGATCGCCAGCGGCAGTTTGTCGGGCGCATTCATCGAGCCGGAGACATCGATCAGGAAGACCAGATTGGCACGCGGTCGCTCGTCCGGAATGATCTCATAGCCCTGGATGCCGATATGCAAGAGCTGGGTATCGGCATTCCACGGTGTCGGAGTGACGGTCACATGGGTTGCGAACGGCTCGTCCGGTCCGGACGGCAGGGCGTAATCATAGTCGAAATAATTGACCATCTCCTCGATCCGCACGGCGTCGGTCGGGGGCAATTGGCCGAATTCGAGCGAGTTGCGGACAAGTGAATAACTCGCCGTATCGACATCGATCGAGAAGGTCGAGACCGGCTCGTCGACCGTGGACAACACCGGATTGGGATTGACATCCTCATAACGTTCCCGGTCAACAGTTTGCTGCGGGTTGGTGACCGGCGCCATCGCGCCATAGACATCGGCGCTGCGCAGCCGCGACCCCGTGACGGTGACCATCTCGGCCATAGCCGGCGGCGGAGGCGCAGGTGGCGGCGGTGTTGGCGGTACATAGTCCGGAGACCAATAGGGCGGATTGGACTCGGCTTCATCCGACGTGGAGCAGGCGGCCAGCATGGCCAGGCCCGCGACACTGATCAAAAGTACGCGTTTCATGAGATCCCCTTCCGGTCCCAAATCCCTCAACGCCCAGAGTGAGCGGGGTAAGCGACAACGACAAGTCGAAATCAGGGCATTCTCTGGGCAGGAAAGCACCGACATCGCCATGGCGCATGGCGCTGGTCGATCCCGGCAGTCGAGGGGTAGGAAGAGGCTGGATAGGGAGATGAACTGCCCGATTTCGACCGTATCCTCCTCCCTGCCCCACCGTCACACCGCGAACGCGACGCACAGGTCACCATGAAGGGCTTGCCCGGGTCGGACCTGCTGGCCGACAAGGCGGCAATCGAATGCACAAGCCCCGGTGGCCTGTTTTTGCCAAATAGCGGATATTGGTCTGCCGCGATTGCTCGTGACGATGGATCGTACAAACACTCGCCTGAAGAAGGGGATTTCCATGTGGCGCAGGGCGCTCATCCTGCTCGTCGCTTTGACCAGCGCCGGTGCGTCCGCTCAGGACGGCCGGGAGGTCCGGGTCCTCGAGGATTTCATCGATCAGGCCCTGCCCGCCTCGGCAGCTCCCGGTCTGGCCTGGGCGATGATTGACGATGGAGAGCTTCAAAGCGGCGCGCGCGGCGAGCGCCTGGCGGGCAGCGGCCAAACGTTGACGCCCGACACGCCCTTTCTGCTGGGATCAATCTCCAAGAGCTTTACGGCGCTGGCCGTGATGCAGCTGGTCGAAGCCGGTGATGTCGCGCTGGATGCACCGATCGTCGATTACCTCGAAAGCTTCGCCGGACAAGCCGGTGCGCCAATCACGATCCGTCAGCTTCTGAGCCATACCAGTGGGTATTCCACCTTGCAGGGGAATGCATTCCAGACCGGTCAGGCGCAGGCTGACAACACCCTCACCGGCCGGGTCCGGCAATTGGCACTGGCCACGCCGACCGCCAGCGCCGGCAGCCGCTGGCAATATTCGAACGCCAATTATCTGATCCTCGGCGCACTGATCGAAACGGTCAGTGGTGAGGACTATGCCGACTATGTCGAGACGCACATTCTCGAACCGGCAGGCATGGCCGACAGCTTTGTTGCCGATGACCGCTACCATGATGACGTGGCCGTCGGCCACCTCCCCTGGTTTGGCACAAAACGTCCCCTCACCGGTCGCAGCCTCCCGGCCAGTGGAGCGCCGGCCGGCGGGATTGTCGCCAGCGCCGCCGACGTCGCCCGCTATCTCGGCTTCATGACAAATGGTCAAGACGATCTCATCAGCGCCGAAAGCAAGGCCCTGATGCTCCGTCCCGCCGGCCCGGTCTCACCCCATTACGGGTTTGGCTGGTTCATCAATGAGGCCGCTGATACAGCCTACCACACCGGCGTCACTCCGGGCGTTGAAACCATCGCCGCCCTGTCGCGCTCGGAGCCGCGCGCAGTGGTCGTTCTCGTCAACGCCGGCAGCGGCATGGGCTTTGGTGAAACGGCAGACCTGTTGTCCGGCACCGCGACCCTCGGGCTGGGCCAGGCCTACGAAAGCGCCGGCGGTCTGATCTGGCGTCAGGCATTGTTTGTGCCGCTGGTGATCCTGCCCTTCATCTTCGTCGCCGGGATAATCGCAAGCGTCTGGCTGCGCTCGGGTCTGCGGGCAAAGTCGGGGCTCGCCGGCTTGTTCAGCCTGTGGTTTCCACTGCTGGCGATCACCGCCATGGCCTGGACCTTCGTCTACCTCATCCCGCGGCTGTTCGGTGTCACCCTGTCGACACTGGGCCTTTACCAACCCGACCTTGTCCTTGTCCTGATCGCCAGCGCGGTGACCGGCCTCCTGTGGGCATTGTTGCGGCTTGCCATCGCTTACAGCCCAAGACTGCGGCGCGCGGCGCAGCACTGACGGCCGATCGCCGCGGCCTCAAAGGTAGGGCGTCAACAGGCCGCGTATGTCGACCGTTGCCCGGAGGCGGCGCGCCAGCAGATAGAGGCCGCCGAACTTGCGGTGCAGGTAAAGGGCATCGATCGGCGGCAGATGGCGGTAGCCCGCGTCGAGACCCAGCACCATGCCATCATCGCGCATGCGCTGGGCCAGGTCCGTGGCGGCAAAGTCGAATGCGCCCGGTACGCGCAAGGGCTCGGTCGCCGCTGCCAGCATGGGCACCAGCAGCGCGACCTGTTCGTGCGGTGTCGCGTCTTCCAGATAGCCGATCCCCCGGGCCGCCGCTTCCAGCGCCGCGCTGTCGCCCTGCATTCCTGCGCGCAGCAGGCGGCGATAGCCGTCAACTAGCACGTCCGGGAGATGCCGCACGGCGCCGAAATCGAGCAGGACGAGACGTCCGGTCTCCGGGTCATGGCGGTAATTGGCGAGGTTCGGGTCGGACTGAATCCGCCCCAGCGCGAACACCTCCCGAAAGAGCAGCGCGAACAGACGTGTGGCCACCTCGTCACGAACCGCCTGGGAAGCGTCGACCAGGCTTTCGAGCGGCTCGGACGGGATGAAATCCATCGCCAGGACTTCGGGGCGGATCAGGTCCGGGGCCGGGGCCGGAATGAGGAATTCAGGGGCATCGTCAAGGGCCGTCCGGAAATCCGCCAGCGCATCCGCTTCAGCCAGATAATCCGCCTCCTCGCGTAGCTGAGCCTTTGCGGCATCGAGCAGTGGATCAAGCGCGAGCCGGTCCGGCAGGATGCCCGAGAGGCGGATCAGCGAGCCGATATTGTCAACATCGCTGTCGATGCTCTCGCGCACGCCGGGAAACTGGACCTTGATGGCGAGGTCGCGGCCATCGCGGGTGCGGGCCCGGTGCACCTGTCCGATCGAGGCCGCCGCCAGCGGGCGGGGCTCAAAGCTCTGGAAGCGTTTCAGCCAGCCCGCCCCCCAGGCGCGGTCGAGGACGGCTTTGAGTTGTTGCGGCGGCATAGGCCGAGCATCGGCCCGCAGACGAGCCAGCACCTCGGCGAATTCAGGTGGCAGGAGTTCGCCGGCATCCATGGACAAAAGCTGGCCGACCTTCATGGCCGCGCCGCGCATCTGCGCCAGTTCGCGCGTCAACCGCAAGGCGTTGGCTGGGCTGAGCGCGAGGGTCCGCATATCGACTTTGCGTCCGCTTGCCGCGGCCCGCAGCCGACCACCGACCATGTCAGCCCCGATCGTGGTGGCAACACCGGCCAGGCGGGCCAGCCGGTTCAGCCGCCCGCGCGGCACGGCAACGCCGTCATCATCCTCTGTCCGCCGCGCCATCCTGGTGCTCTCCGTCCCGGTTGCGGGAGTCAAGCTATGGTGGGTCGGTCCAAGAGCAAGGCAGGCGTCCGGTTCCGGCACCGCCCGGCGTCAGTACAGGCGTCAGTACAGGCGTGTGACGGCCATGATGTAGTTGATATTGTCCAGCTGATTGCGATCGAGCACGACACGGTTGGGGCGCCGCGGCGTATAGGGATAGGGGTCCCGCACGGTGACCGCGTCGACCTGCGATCGCCCGTAGCGGTCCAGCCTGTAGTCGATCCGCGTCGCGACCATGGCATGGCCCAGACCGGCGACGATGACCGGGATCCGGTTGGCCAGATATTGCGCGACCCAGCTATCGGGATTGTTCGCATCCACCCCGCGATCCCATTGCCGCACAATGTGTGCTGCGGTGCGGCGATTGCCTGGCCAGGTCGTCTGGTTCACGACCCGGTTCATCTGCGAGCTGGTCGCCGGACGGCAGGACAGATCGGGATAGGCCTGTGCTACGATATAGCGCTGGTCGACCCACAGCCCCTGAACCGCCAGGCACATCTGGATCGAGGCCGCCCAGCACCAGTTCGGACAGGCTTGTTGCGCGTAGTAGAAATCCATCGCCGGGATGCCGGCGCTGCAGGCCAGACCGCCGGGCTGCTGCACGCATTGATAGTCCGCAGAGGCCGCAGTGCTGGCGGTCGCGGCGGCCAGCCCCCCGAGCAGAAAATGACGTCTGTCCATGTCAAACCTCCCCCGTCAGCCGGCTCAACAGACTTGCCCGCCATAACTTCCACCGACCCGAAGACTTCCCGTGCTCAAAAGCGCCACATGGTGAACCGAGCCATCCGCGCAGCCGACCATGTAGGCCGCGACTTCCCCGTCAAACCGGACAGGTGCCGGCGCGATGTAGGTAACACCCGTCATCGGGATGACATTGCACGGCGCGGTCGAGCCTTGGGAAAAGGCTGCAGAGCCGGCCGCGCCAAGCCCGACGGCAAACACAGCGGCGATCAATACCGCTGACTTGAGAGCTGATTTTACAGCACCTGATTGTACACGCATCGAAACGTCCCCTCCCCGTCCAAGCATCAAGACAAGCGCGGCCCGTCCTGATGTGCAACTCCAATCTGTGTTCCGGCGTCGATTGGCGGCCCCCGGCGCCTCCCTGTTCGGCCAAGTTTTTCTGGACCTGCCGCACACAAAAACGGCTCTTGCCAAGACCGCCCGCCACCCCCTAACGTAAAATGTGAACATTGTTCGCTTTTTCGCAGGAAAGTACCGGGCGCATGCAACTCGTCAGTGATGTCATTCTGGAAGACCGTCCTCAGGTCGAGCCGCATTTCGGCGCGCGCTACCCGTCTCTGGACGGATTTAACCTGTGGGACCCGCAGGACTGGACCGCCGGTCACCCGCACGATTTCTTCCGCCGCATGCGTGAGGAAGCGCCGGTGATGTGGCAGAGCTCCGACCCCAAGCGGGCCGGTTTCTGGTCGGTATCGCGCTATGAGGACATCAAGACGGTGGAACTGGCGCCGGAGGTCTATTCCTCAGAACGCGGCAGCATCAACATGTTCGTGATGCCGCGGAAGGAATGGAAGCCGAAAAAGCTGATCCCGGCCGCCTTCAATTCGATCATCAACCTGGACCAGCCGCATCACATGGAAATGCGCATCCAGCAGAAAGACTTCTTCATCCCGCGCTTCGTGGCGGAGCTGAGCGAGCGGATCGATATCAAGATCGACAGCCTGCTCGACGAGATGGAACGCAAGGGTCCGGTCGTCGATTTCGTGAAGATGTTCTCGCAGGAGCTGCCGCTCTTCACCCTTTGCGAAATGCTCGGTATCGACGAGGAAGACCGGCCCAAGATCATCCAATGGATGCATTATCTCGAGCTGGCCAACCAGTATTTCGTGAACCCCTGGACCCTGCTTTCGCGGCGGCCCTGGTTTCCGATCAAATTCTACCACTACGTCAACGAGATGTTCGCCTATGGCGAGCGCGTGATGGCCGAGCGCCGGGTCAATCCGCGCAAGGATCTGATGACCGCGATCGCCAATACCCAGATGGCCGGCAAGCCGCTGCCGCAGGAATATCTCGACGGCTCCTGGCTGCTGATCATCTTCGCCGGCAATGACACGACGCGGAACTCGCTGTCCGGCACGATCCGCCTGATGACCCAGTTCGAGGACCAACGTGAAATGGTCCTCGCCGACCGCTCGCTGATCCCGGCGATGTCGAATGAGGCGCTGCGGATGATCTCGCCGGTTCAACACATGCGCCGCACGGCGATGGAGGATACCGAGCTCAACGGTCAGCGCATCGCCAAGGACGAAAAGGTCGTGCTCTGGTATCCGGCAGCCAATCGCGATCCGGACATCTTCCCGGACCCCGACCGCTTCGACATGCACCGCGACAATGTCGACAAGCATATCGCCTTCGGTCACGGCCCGCACAAATGCCTCGGCAACCGGATCGCCCAGATGCAGCTGCAATCGGCCTTCCGCAAGATATTCGAACGCTTCCCGCACATCGCCTGGACCGGCAAGCAGACCATCTCGCCCAACACGCTGGTCCACGCCATCTCCAGCCTCGAGGTCAATCTCTACGGGCTGGGCAAGGACCGCCCGACACAGGTACAGGTAAAGACTCCGGGATAGGCGGGCGCGGTCAGCCCCGTTGCACCGGAAAGGACGTCCCGCCCGAGAGGACGCCCCATGCGAGAGGACGCGCCATGACAGTCATCAATCCGGACGCCCCCATCCTGGTCACCGGCGGCACCGGCTATCTGGCCGGCGTGATCATTTCCCAGCTGCTGGACAAGGGCCATACCGTCCACGCCACCGTCCGCGACCCGTCCAATAGCGGCAAGCTGCAGCATCTCGACACCCTCGCCGAGGCGTCACCCGGGCACATCCGTTACTTCAAGGCGGACCTGCGCGATGCCGACGCCTTTGCCCCGGCCATGGCGGGCTGCGAGCTGGTCATCCACACCGCCTCGCCCTTCAGCTCGCATGTGGCCGACCCCCAGCGCGATCTGGTCGAACCGGCTGTCGAGGGCACGCGCAATGTGCTTGCGGCTGCCAACGCGACCGACGGCGTCCGGCGCGTGGTGCTGACCTCCAGCTGCGCCGCGATCTATGGCGACAACAGCGATATTGCCGGCATGCCCGAGGGCAAGCTGACCGAAGCGGTCTGGAACACCTCCTCCAGCCTCCGCCATGGCGCTTACTCCCTCTCCAAGACCCTGGCCGAGCGCGAGGCCTGGACGCTTGCCGGCGAGCAATCACGCTGGGACCTTGTGACCATCAACCCCTCGCTCATCCTCGGACCGGGTCTTGATCCGCAGACGCGCGGCGAGAGCTACTCGCTGATGACCCAGATGGGCAATGGGACAATGGCCAATGGCATTCCCGATTTCCGGATCGGCGTGGTCGATGTGCGCGAGGTCGCCGCGGCCCATATCGCGGCCGGCTTCACGCCCGACGCGGAAGGCCGCCATATCCTGTCTGGTCACAATACCGGCTTCATCGAGATGTGCGGCCTGTTGCGGGAGAGTTTCGGAACGGGCTACCGGATCGGCAAGGGGCGATTGCCCAAGGCCCTGGTCTGGCTGGTTGGGCCGATGATCAATCCGGGCCTGACCCGCAAGATGGTCAGCCGCAATGTCGGTATCGCCTTTGTCGCCGACAACACCAAGAGCCAGGCCAGGCTGGGGGTTCACTATCGCCCCCTGGCCGAGACCGTCACCGACCATTTCCGGCAATTGATCGAGGCCGGCCGGATCAAACCGGCCTGAATCGAGTGACCTCAATCGAGCGGCCTGATTGAAGGGCGATCAGTCCGGCTGACGCGATCCGGAACGCCGCTCATGGCTGCGCGGCCGGTCGCCCGGCCGTCCATCGGGGGGTGACGGGGCATCGCCGTCCGTGCGATCAGCCTGCGGCTCTTCGTGAGCCGGCGGGGTTTGCGCGCGGGCAGCCCGCTGCTGGGGCCGCTCCCAACCGGGATCACCACCACCCAATTGTGGAATGACGGGACGCCGCGCCGGCGCAAGCGGATCCGCCACGCCCCCGACCTGACGGTCTGCCTGGTCGGCATGTTCGATAACGGCCTGCTCCGCGGTTGCGTCCTGGTCGCGACCGCTATCCCGGGCGCGGTCGGTGTCCGGCCGGCTGAGCCTTGTGACCGCTGCGGGCTGCAAGTCAACGCGCGCCGGTTGAGCGGCCTGCTGATCCTGGACCACAAGCGTTGCGAGCACTGCGGTGGCAATCAGGCTGGTGGTCATCATGGTGTCTCTCCCCTGACGTCTCCCATGACGCCCGGACTGACCCTAGCCGAACAGGCCGCGCCAGGGAATGCGCACCCAAACTGGGCCCGCGCGTGACAAGGCTTTCCGGCGCGACCGAATTCCGCTTAGCTGGAGATGACGTCTGGGGAGGACGAAATGCGCACCATCCTGATCATTCTTGCAGTCCTGGCAGCCCTTGTCGGCCTGGCGGCCTACGGGCCGGGTTCGCTCAACGCGATGGCGTTCAGCCCCTCACCGCCCGATCCCGGGCTCGATGCCTATTTCGAGACCGTGTCGCAACCGGTACGGACCGAAGAGCCCGGTTTTCACGGCGCCGAGGACCTTGAGCCGGGACCGGACGGCCGTCTCTACACCTCGCTCGCCGATGGCCGCATCATGGTGCGTGAGCGCGATGGCGACTGGTCGCAATTTGCCGACACCGGCGGTCGCCCGCTCGGTCTCAGCTTTGCTCCGGACGGCACGCTCTTTGTCGCCGATGCGCTACGCGGCCTGATCGCACTGACCGATGACGGCTGGGTGACATGGCTGGCGTCGGCGCAGGATGGCGGCCCCTTGGTCTTCGCGGACGACCTGACCGTTCTGGCCGATGGCCGCATCATCATGACCGACGCCTCCCTGCGCCATCCCTATGGCGCGCACATGGCCTCCTTCCTGGAAGGTGAGCAAACCGGGCGCATCCTGCTGGTGACCGCCCCCGGTGAGGTCACCGAGCTGGCCGGCGGGCTGGGCTTCATCAATGGCGTTGATCATGATCCCGAGAGCGGGCTGGTCTATGTCAACGAGACCTGGGCCGGACGGATCTGGCAGCTCGATCCGGATAGCGGCGAGGCGAGCGTGCTGATCGACGGTCTGCCCGGCTATCCCGACAATCTCGAATTCGACAGCGAGACCGGCCTGATCTGGACCTCGCTGCCCTCGCAACGCTCGGCCGAACTGGATGCGCTGCACCCCCGCCCCTTCGTCAAGCGACTGGCCTGGCGCTGGCTGCAGATTGCCGGACTGCCGCCACTGCCCGGTACGCCCGCCATGGCCATCGCGGTCGATACCGACGGGCAAGCCGTCTATGGCCTGCTCGGCCCGACCGAGACGGGGATCAGCGGGACGACAACGGCGCTGGTCTGGAATGGCGAATTGTGGACGGCCGGGCTGGAGCGCGACGGGATCACCGTGTTCGCAGCGCCGGAGATCACGCCCTAGTCAACAATTCCCCAGACAACCGGGGTGCCGGCGCCCTTCTTCTGCGTTTTCACTTCGCGCCGCATGCGCGGGTCGAAGCTGATATGATTGATGTTGCGCGAAGCCTCATAGATCAGCTGGTCAAAGGCCAGCGTCGAGGCTTCGAGTGCCCGAGCAACCTCGACCGGCGTCATGCCCTTGACGCTGAAGTCGGCCGCATAGCCCAGCGCATGCGCCGAATTGCTGACGCCGCCAACGGCCTTGTTGACCGCCGGGTTGCGGTAACCGGAGGTGATGCTGATCGGACGGTCACCGAGAATGCGGCGGACCTGCTCCATGCCGCAAGCCAGGCCGTGCAGAGCGCGCAGATGCTCCTCATCCGGCGTATTCGGGTCCCCCATCTCGTCTGCCTTGTCGGAACGAATGAACTCGGCCAGTTTGAAGTTTCGCGTCAGCACGTCTGAACCCTCCATCGGATGCGCCCGCCCCACTGTAGCAAATCCGCGCGCGCGCAGAAGCTGTATTTCGTGCGGGCCTCGCGTGTCTGGCGCGACCGGATGAGGCCGGACGGGCGGCCGAATGGCGGGCATGCGCCCCTGTCTGCCATCCCGGCTCGAAGCGAACCGCTGAGCGCACTAACTTTGCCCGATGATCACGAGACCGGAGCCAGGACATGACGGATACAAGCGACCCCGCGGCACCGCTGCGCTTCCATCATGATCTGGCGGACGGGCGGCTGGCCGGACTGGCCTGGCCCGCAGCGGACAAGCCGCGCCTCGTCTTCATCCACGCGAACGGCTTCTGCGCCAGCGCCTACAAATCCGTACTGGGACGCCTGGCCGCGAAGTACGACATTCTGGCCCCGGACCTGCGCGGCCATGGCCGCTCAAACCTGCCCGCCGACCCCGAGCGGCACCGCAGCTGGAACATCTACGCGGATGATATCAGCGCCTGGCTGGATCGCCTCGACCGACCGGCCGACGCGTTTGCCGGGCACTCGATGGGCGCGGTGGTATCGCTGCTGGCGGCGAGCCGCCGCCGCGAGGCCGTGCCACTGGCGCTGATCGAGCCGGTCGTCCTGCCTCCCATGGTCTATCTGACCGCGCGCAGTCCGTTCCAGCGCCTGATGCGGGGCCGCATCCCGATCGCCGCGGCGGCCCGCAAGCGCTTTGATGGCTGGGAGGACCGCGACGGCGCCTTCGCGCGCTATGCCCGCCACAAGACCTTCCGCAACTGGTCGGCAGGTGTATTGGCGGACTATCTCGAGGATGGCCTCACCGAGGCCGGCGAGCACGATATCCGGCTCGCCTGCAACCCGATGTGGGAGGCCGCGAACTATGAGGCCCAGGGTCATGACCTCGGCGCGGCCCTGCGTCAGGTGTCGGGACCGGTCCGCGTGCTGCGGGCCGAGCATGGCTCGACTATCGTCAACAAGCGGGCGCTGACGCGGCGCGGGATCGGTATCGACCTGCTGTCCGGCGCCGGACACCTGGCACCGATGGAGGCCCCGGGCGCGGTCGCCGACTGGATCGCAGCCAGCCTCACGAGGCCGGCCTGATGATCAACGCTCGTGCGTCAGCTCGATCGACTGGTCGCCCAACTCAATCCGCAGCGTGTCACGCTGGGAGTCCTTCCAGATAAAATAGCCGACCGCGACCGCGGCGACGGCGAGGGCAGAAATCAGGGCGATGGTGGTGGTACGGTTGCGCGAAATCTTCATGATTGCCTCCCGTGGCTCCGCAACCTACGCGCAATCCGACAGCCTGTCGAACGCGCAGTCGATCAAACCGCAAACTCCCCCGGGGCGGGGAATCAGGGATATCTGCCCTTGAACATGAAGGAGACGGTGATGGCACAGGTGGAACAGTTTGCCGATCGGGTAGCCCTCAGGATCGAGAACGGCGTCGCGCACGTCGAGCTCGACCGCCCGGAAAAGCTCAATGCCATCGATCCGGCGATGTTTGACGGGCTGCTCGCCGCCGGCAGCTTTCTGGCCGAGCGCTCCGATGTCCGCGCTGTCGTGCTTAGCGGACGCGGGCGGATGTTCTGTGCCGGTCTCGACTTTGCAAGTTTTGCCGCCATGGCCGGTGATAGCGAAGTCCTGGAACCGCTGGAAACCCGCACCCATGGCATCGCCAACCAACCGCAACAGGCCTGCCTGCAATGGCGTGACCTTGCCGTCCCGGTGATCGCAGCGATCCAGGGCGGTGCCCTGGGTGGCGGCCTGCAGATCGCGCTGGGTGCCGATATCCGCCTGGTCAGACCCGAGGCCCGCCTCGCCATTGCCGAAATTCGCTGGGGACTGGTGCCCGACATGGGCGGCTGCGTTGTGCTGCCGCAACTGATGCGCGACGACCAGATCCGGGCCCTGACCTACTCCGGCCGCGATGTCACCGGTGACGAGGCCGTCGCCCTGGGTCTGGCGACCCAGGTCAGTGCCGACCCGCTGGCGGACGCACTCGCCATGGCCGGGTCGATTGCCGGCAAGAGCCCGACCGCGATCCAGGCCAGCAAGCGATTGCTGACCCTCGCGGGCAGCGCCACGCCGGCCGAGGTCCTGCTGGCCGAGTCCCGCGAGCAGGCCGCGCTGATGGGCGGTGAGCACCAGGTCGAGGCCGTGATGGCACAGATGGAAAAGCGCCCGCCGCGCTTCCAGTAGAACCATCACGTCCCGTTGAGCAGCGCGTGTCTTGAACCAAGCGCCTGTCCTTTCGACCCAAGGCGCGCCGACGCTGCCGAGGCGGGCCGAGACCTGATCGCGAAGCCCGGATCCCATCATTGATCTGATCGTGTCCGGCGCCACTCTTTTTCCAAACCTAACGCTAATCGCGCCAAACGATCCATTCTATATCCGTGACCGACACAACGGAGGCGGATATGCGCTTTGTCGGACTCATTCTTTCCATCATGATCCTCGCCGGAACCGGGATCCTGCTGGTCCAGCAAGGCCTGACCGGCCAGACACTGACGGTCCGCGCGACGGAAGCGAGCCTGCCGGCAGTCGATACAATCGGCGCCTGAGGCCAGGGAGGTTTCATGACCATTACGATCACACTGGAAGAAACCGGTTCGAAGGGTCGCTATGTGGCCCGGGTCGAAGGCCAGGCGGAGACGGGAGAAATGACCTATTCCCGCCTCTCGGCGACGCGGATCATCGTCGATCACACGGGTGTTCCCGACAGCCTCAAGGGCATGGGCATCGGCAGCGCCCTGGCCCGCAATATCGTCGAAGAGGCCCGCGCCAAGGGTTTCACCATCATCCCGCTCTGCCCCTTTCTGAAGGCTCAGGCCGATCGTCATCCCGACTGGGCTGATGTCATTGAGGGCCTGAAGCCCGCCAGTCGCTAGTCCTCGGCCCACTGTCGCAGGAGGTTGGCGCGGCTCTTGAGGATCAGGTCAAGCTCGCGCGTCTTGCCCTCGCGCTCGAACAGCGCATTGGCGACCTGGTCGAGGTCAAACAGGATTTCCCGCTGGTCGGCGCGACGCACGAGACTGCGGACCCAGCCGACCACGACGAGGCGCTCGCCACGGGTCATGGTGGCCACACGATGGATGGCCGAGGTGGCGTAGACCACGGCATCGCCCGGTGCGAGCTTGATCCCGGTTTCGCCGTCTGCGCCTTCCATGACCAGCTCGCCGCCGTCATAGCTGTCCGGTTCACTCAAAAAGAGGGTGAAAGAGAGGTCGGCCCGGCGCCCACCCATCAGCGCATCGTCGATATGGGAGCCATACGCCATGCCGGCCTCATAGCGCGAGACGAGGATGCGCGAGAGCGTCTTGGGACGGGCGAAGCTGACAAAGCCCGCATGCGCCATCAGCGCCTTGCGCACTTCGCTGCGAACGGTGTCGACCCGCGCACCGCTTTCCAGCTGCTGATTGGACTTCACCGACCGCGCCACCCGGCCCGCCGTCTTGCCGCCATCGTCGAAATCGCCTTTTGCGATTAGGGCGCGAAGGGTGGTGACCTGCTCCGGCGAACAGACATTTTGCAGATGGATAAGCATGGCACTACCTGCGACTAATTGTCATTTGCTTGAAAGCCCGATAGGCGTTTATGCCATTGATCAAGGCGAAAGCCATCCGGGAAAGGAAGCGCCATGGGTATCACGCGTCGCACACGCATCTGGACATCGGTCGGGACGGCGGCCCTGCTCGGCAGCCTCGCCGGCTGCAGCGAGCCGGCCGATGCACCCGCCAGCCCGGACACCCATAGCGAGGCCAGCGTGACGCCGGCCGCCGCACCGAGCTTTTCCGAAGGCGATGGTGAAGGTGGTGAAGCCGGCGGCTCAGGCGGTGAATTCGGCATTGATCCGGTCGAGGCCGAGACCAATCCGGTCGTCTACCTGACCGCGATTGAAGTCATGCGGGCGCATTATCTGGCCGGGATCGATGCCTTCCAGGCCGGCGAACGCAGCGCCGGCGCGGAGATGTTCGCGCACCCGATCTCCGAGATCTACATTGATTTCGAACCGGCCCTGGAGGCCCGCGGTGCACCGCTCTTCGGTGATACCATGACGGACGCGTCGGTCGCGCCCTATAGCGGTGAGAGCGACGAAGCCATTGCGACCCATGTCGCCGACGTCCTCGCAGCCCTGGATGTCGCCTCGGCCTTTGCACCACGCAATACCCTCTCGCCGGCCGGTGTCCACGCCCGGGTGCTGGCGGACCTGATCGTTCGCTCGGCCCTGCAATATGAGGTTCTGGCGACCAATCCGGACGCCCGGGAGCCGTATCTGGACGGCTATGGGTTCGGCCGCGCGGCCCGGCGCTATGCCGGCGATCACCTTGAGCAGGTCGCCGAGGGGGATGCCGATCTCGCGCTCCGTATCGGACGGGCCATCGCCGCCATCCAGGTGAGTTTCCCGACCGCGACCCGCCCGGAAACGCTGACCGGTGACAGTGCGGCCCTGATGGCCCTCGCCGAGGACGTCCGGACCGGCGCCAACGCGCTGCGCTGACAGTGCCGGGCCCCGGTGTGATCGCCGACACGCCTCCAAACCAAAAAGCTGGACCATGATGACTGCCACGGCCTTTCCCACCCCCGTGGGAAAGGCCGCTTGCGTCAGGGCGGCCGCTGACGACCGGCCGGGTAATAAAATTAGTTCGCTCAACGAACACGAAACGAAGAAGGGATTCACCCTAAACTGGTAATCGATGCAAACCTGACCACCCGAAGCATATGCGGAGCGCGTAGATGGGCTATTTCGATCTCAACAATTTCATGCCGCACGGCATGTGTTATCTCTGGCGCCCCGAACTCCTCGGCATGCATGTCATTGCCGACCTGGCCATCGCATTGGCCTACTTCTCGATCCCCGTCACCATCACCTTCTTCCTGCGTCGCATCGAAAAGGCCCTGCCCTTTCGCTGGGCGTTCATCATGTTCGGCATTTTCATTTTGTTCTGCGGCATCAATCACGTGATGAATATCGTCGTGCTCTGGTATCCGCTCTACTACATCGAAGCCGTGCTCAAACTCCTGACGGCTGCAGCCTCGATTGCCACAGCCGTCTTGATGCTGCCGCTGGTGCCGGTGCTGCTGGACCGCTTCACCCGCATCGAAACACGAGAAGGATAAGGCGCCCGCTTGGCCAACCGCGCTTCGAGCCCCAAGCCCCGCATTGGCGGTGATGCAAGTGACTATGAGAGCCTGTCCGGGCTTCTTCACGCCTATCGGACGCCGGTGGCCATCATTCTCTTCGGCATCATGGTGTCGATGTTGCTCTTCTTTGCGACCCTGGTCGGGCAGACGCGCAGCATCGAGCGTGACTTCCGCAGCTTCGCCGTCGCACGAACCGGAGAGCTGGACCGGTCCATGGCCACCCTCGATGTCGAACTCCGCCAGCTTCAGCAAGCTGTCCAGAGCGGGCTCGATCCGGCCGCCGCCATCGAGATTTTCCGCGCCGCCGAACTCACGCAGCGCATCCCCGTGGTGCGTGACATGGGCATTGTGGAGCCGGGCTCAGCGACCGTCTCGATCAATGCCACGATCGCCAACCAGGTGGCCGAACAGGTCCGGGGTCTGATGCCGCGCGAGACCAGCGGCAATGCCCCGATCATCCTGCCCCTCGTCGATGACAATGGCCGCAACAGCCGCTTCGCGCTCGCCCAGAGGGTTGAGACCCGGCCCGGCGCCTGGGCCTATGTCGTCTCGGATTTCGAGGTCATGCTGGCCAGTCCGGTGGGAAGCATTGATCCGATCTGGGTCGTTGCGACCATTGCCGACCGCGCCCCAACCTATGTGCTCGCAAGCTCGGTTGAGCTGCAAATGGCCGCCGCCAATGAAGAGGCCAATATTCCCTCGGCGCTGAACAGCGCCCCCTTCCTGGTGCGTTGGACCGCTCAGGCCCCCTTCTCCGATATCCGCGCCGCCCTGCTGCCCCGGCGCTCCTTCCTGATGCAGACCGCCCCCCTGCCCTGGGTCGCCCTGTTCTCGGCCCTGTTCGCCACGATCACGATTGGCGCCATCTCGCTCAAGGACGCCCAGCGCGCCGACGAAGTCCGGCGCGAGGTCGCCCGCAAGACGGAAGCCCTGCGCCAGTCGAACGCAATCATTGCGGCCAAGAATGCCGAGCTTGAGCGATTTGCCTCGCACGCCTCCCACGATCTGCAGGCACCGCTAAGGGCCATGAAGGGGATTTCCTCGATCCGGGTCGAGCGCCAACTCGATCTCGATGAGCGCTCGCGGGACATGCTGGAACGGATCAACCGCGGTGCCGACCGGGCGCAACGCCTGGTCCAGGACCTGCTGACCTATACCAAGGCCGAGCGCCAGACCGCGAAGATCGAACGGATCGACACCCAGACCCTCATCGCTGAAATCGAGGAACTGCTCGGCGCCGTCATCGCCGAGGCCGGGGCCCGTGTGGAGTGGTCGCTCGACACGCCCATCCATGCCGACCGCTTCCTGCTCGTTCGCACCCTGCAGAACCTCGTCTCCAACGCGGTCAAATACCGCCGCGATGTCGCGCCCCATGTGCGCGTTCAGGCGAGCCGGGCCGGCGACTATGTCCGCATCAGCGTCACCGATAACGGGATCGGAATCGACAAGGCCTATTTCACCCGGATTTTCGAGGTCTTCCAGCGTTTGCATGGCAGCGAGGCCTATGAGGGCACCGGGATCGGCCTTGCCCTGTGCCAGCGCGCGGTCGAGCTGCATGGTGGTGATATCGGGGTCAGCTCGACCCCGGGCGAAGGCTCATGCTTCACGATCCGCCTGCCCGCCAGCCTCGCGGACCAGGTCGCCAATGACAGCGACGAGGCTGTCGCCGAACAGTCGGTGTCAAACGATCGCTAGTCTGCGGCCCGGCATGACAGGCTGCAGCCGCGCGACCTGACAGCGCCCCACCGTCCCTGATACAGTGCACGGCCTCCTGCCTGACGGTTACCCATGTCCCGCTATCTCGTTGCCGCCCTCTACAAATTCGCACCGCTTGTCCCGGACGCGGCCCTGCAAGCCGATCTCAAGGCTGTGTGCGACCAGCACGCGGTGTTCGGGACGCTGCTGCTGGCGCGCGAGGGGATCAATGGCACGATCGCCGGACCGGCCGCAGGCGTGCAGGCCGTCCTCGCCCGGCTTCGGGCCATCCCGGGGCTGGCCGAGCTTGAGCACAAGGAAAGTCCGGCGGACGAGCAGCCCTTCCTGCGGATGAAGGTCCGGCTGAAGCGCGAAATCGTCACCATGGGCATCACCGACATCGACCCTGTCGGCGATGTCGGCACCTATGTCGAAGCCAAGGACTGGAATGAGCTGATCACAGCACCCGATGTGGTCACGATCGATACGCGCAATGATTACGAGATCCGAATCGGCCAGTTCGAGGGCGCCATCAATCCCGAAACAGTCTCCTTCCGCGAGTTCCCGGACTGGTTCCGGCGGTTCCGTGAAACCCGCCCGAATGCTCGAATCGCCATGTATTGCACCGGCGGGATCCGCTGCGAGAAGGCCACCGCCTTCGCCCGCATGGAAGGCGTGGACGAGGTCTTCCACCTCAAGGGCGGCATCCTGAAATATCTCGAGACCGTGCCGGAAGCCGAGAGCCGCTGGCAGGGCGAGTGCTTCGTGTTCGACCGGCGCGTTGCCGTCAGGCACGGTCTGGAAGCCGGTACGCACACGCTTTGTCATGCCTGCCGCGAGCCGCTGGGTCCGGAGGACCTGCGATCACCCGACTATGTACCCGGCGCGTCCTGCCCGCACTGTGTCGAGATCCGGACTGCAGAGCAGCGCGAGCGCTATGCCGAGCGCCATCGCCAGGAGGAGCTGGCGAGGGCCCGCGGTGAGTGGCATCTCGGTCAGCCCGGAGCGCCGCGCGAGGCCGACGGATGAGCGAGCCGCACCCGGTTCTCTACTCCTTTCGTCGCTGCCCTTATGCGATGCGGGCGCGTCTGGCCCTGCATGGCAGTGGCTGCGAGGTCGAGCATCGCGAGATCCTGCTGCGCGACAAGCCCCGGGCCATGCTCGACGCCTCGCCCAAGGGCACCGTGCCGGTTCTTGTCCTGCAGGACGGTCAGGTCCTTGAGGAAAGCCTCGACATCATGCTGTGGGCGCTCGCCCGCAATGATCCGGACAACTGGCTCGACGATCGGGACACCTCGCTGGACCTGATTGAGCGGTGTGATAGCGGCTTCAAATCCCATCTTGATCGCTACAAGTATGCGACCCGCTATGACGGCGCCGATCCGGTCGCGCATCGCGAGGCCGCCTGCGAATTCCTGCTCGACCTGGATCATCGGCTGTCGACCCATGCGGCCCTGACGGGTGCCCGGGTGCGGCTGGCGGACATCGCCATCTTCCCTTTCGTGCGCCAGTTCGCCCATACTGATCGGGACTGGTTTGACGGCCAGCGCTGGCCGGCGCTTCACGCCTGGCTCGACGGCCATCTGGGCTCGCAGCGCTTTGCTGCCATCATGGAAAAACACCCGGTCTGGGCACCGGAAAGCGCCGAGACGGCGCCGACAGAGCTCGGGTGATGCCCCGGGTGATGCCCCGGGTGATGCAGCGAGTCCACACCCCGACCGCGATCTCTGCTGCACCGCAGCAATTCTCTGTCGCAAATCGGTAATATCCGCTATCGGGAGTCCTATCGAGGCTGCGTATCCTCCCGGGGCGACACTGATCCCGCCCAGCGCGGCCTGTTCTGGTTGGCTCGAAAGAAATCCCCATGACCTTTGCCCCCTCTGCCCGCAAGTCGCTTCAGCTCGCCGGTGTCAGCGCGCTCGCGCTCTCTGCACTCGCCATCACCCCCTCGGTGGCTGTTGCCCAGAGCGAAGCGCCGTCCGGCTCGACGATCGAAACCATCATCGTGACCACCACCCGTCGCGAAGAGAACCTCCAGGATATCGCCAATTCCGTCACGGCCGTGTCGGGTGAGGCCCTGGCCCCGCTGACCGAGGGCGGTGCCGACATCCTCACCCTCGCCGCACGTATCCCGTCGGTCTATGCCGAGAGCTCGAACGGCCGCGTCGCCCCGCGCTTCTACATTCGTGGCCTCGGCAATACCGATTTCGACCTGGCCGCCTCGCAGCCGGTTTCGGTGATCATGGACAATGTGGTGATGGAAAACGTCATCCTGAAATCCTTTCCGCTGTTCGACGTCGCCCAGGTTGAGGTCGCCCGCGGCCCGCAGGGCACGCTGTTCGGTCGCAATACCACGGCCGGCACGATCAAGTTCGACAGCGTCCGCCCGACCCAGGACACTGACGGCTATGTCAGCCTCGCTGTCGGCTCCTACGGCACGACCAACCTGGAAGCCGCACTTGGCGGCGCTCTGGTCGAGGACGTTCTGAGCGCCCGCCTCTCGGTGCTTTCCCAGCGCCGCGATGACTGGATCGACAATGGCTTCACCGGCGAGAACAATGCGCTGGGTGGCTATGAGGAGCAGGCGGGCCGCGCCCAGCTGCTGTTCACGCCGAACGAGTCCTTTGACGCCCTGCTCAACGTCCATGCCCGTTCGCTCGTCGGCACCTCGGCCGTCTTCCGCGCCAACATCCTGACCCCGGGCAGCAATGCCCTGAACGGCAATTTCGTCCGCGACGAGGTCTATTACGACAGCACGTTTAACAACCCGCAGGCCTATGACAGCTGGGGCACCAGTGCGGCGCTGAACCTCTACACTGATGGCGGTCTGACCCTGACCTCGATCACCGCTTACGAAACCGCTGACGGCTACAGCCTGGGCGATATCGACGGCGGCAACCTCGTCACCGGCCCGGGCATCATCCCCTTCCCGTCGGAAACCCAGGACGGCATCGACTCGCTCGAGCAGATCACCCAGGAATTCCGTCTCGCCTCATCCGACGATCAGGCCACGACCTGGCAGGTCGGCGCCTACTACTTCCAGAGCGAGTTCGACATCACGACGGTCGGCCCGAATGGCGGCTTCCCGCCGTCGACCACGGTTCGTCACGACAATAACCTGTGGTCGGCCTTCGGTCAGCTCAGCCACCAGGTGAATGACAACCTCCAGCTCTCGGGTGGTCTGCGCTTCACGCATGATGCCAAGGAACTGGTCGGTGTCGTCACCTCCATCCCGGTCACCCCGGTCTCGGTCTCCGATGACCAGTTCAGCTGGGACCTGTCGGCCTATTACGACCTCGACGACCGCCAGGCGGTATTTGCACGCCTCGCTCGCGGTTTCCGCGGCCCGTCGATCCAGGCCCGTGATGTCGCCTTCTTCAACCCGCCCTCGATCGCCGACAGCGAAACCTCGACCTCCTTCGAACTCGGCTACAAGTCCGAGCCGTTGGACGGCCGCGCCCGCTTCAACGCCACGGCCTTCTACTACCAAGTCGACGATCTTCAGCTTTCCGCCGTTGGCGGTGCCGGCAACCTGGTCCAGCTGATCAATGCCGATCGCGGTGTGGGCTATGGCTTCGAGATCGACAGCGAGATTTTCGTCACCGACAACCTGTTCATCACGGCCGGCTTCTCGTGGAACGAGACCGAGTTGCAGGACAATGCGCTGGAAGTCGGCGTCTGCAGCCAGTGCACCGTGCTGGATCCGGATGCCGATCTCGACGGCTTCCATGAAGTCGACGGCAATCCCTTCCCGCAGGCACCGGACTACATCCTGTCCTTCACCGCCCGCTACGCCATCCCGGCCGGCAATGGCGGCGAGTGGTTCGCCTACACCGACTGGTACTATCAGGGTCGCACGAACCTCTTCCTCTACGAGTCGGAAGAGTTCTATTCGGACGGCAATTTCGAGGGTGGCCTGCGCGTCGGCTATGCCGGCGAGCTGTCCGGCGGCCAGAACTACGAAGTCGCCCTGTTTGCCCGCAACATCACCGACGAAGAGAACCTCGTCGGCGGCATCGACTTCAACAACAATACCGGCTTCGTCAACGAGCCGCGCATTGTCGGCGCCTCCTTCCGCGCCAGCCTGAACTAGCCCGACGCTGAAAAGCTTAAGGTTTTGAGAAGCCCCGGGCGTTTGCCCGGGGCTTTTTTATTCGCTGCACAGGGTGACCGGATCGTTCAGTCTCAAGCCTGTCGCCAACCGGCCGGAGCTTCCTTGATGTCGCGCACCCTCCATAGCCTCACCCTCGCCGCGGCGCTCGCGCTCGCGGCCCCGCTGACGGCCCAGGCTCAGCACTGGAGTTATTCCGGCGACGAGGGGCCGGCGCACTGGGGCGAGCATGGCGGTGCCGACGCCAGCTGCGCTACCGGACAGCAACAATCCCCGATCAACATCACCGGCGCCATCCCGGCCTTTGCCGCAGGTCCGGCCCTGGACTGGCCCGACACCCTTGCCGGTGAGGTGGTCGATAATGGCCATACGGTACAGGTCACCGTGACCGGCGAGGCCGGCCTTGATCTCGACGGTCGGCATTACCGGCTCGTGCAATTCCACTTCCATGCCGAAAGCGAGCACCAGATCGAGGGCCAGAATGCGCCGATGGAAGTCCATTTCGTGCATGCCGCGGAAGACGGGTCTCTCGCCGTTGTCGGCGTGATGGTCGAGGTCGGCGCGGCGATGCCGGCCCTGTCCGGCATCTGGGCCATTGATCCCGACCCGCACGGCAGTGGGGGCGTGGCCGCCGCCCTGCGCCTGCGCGACTTCCTCCCGACCGACCCGGCCGCCTTTCGCTATGCCGGCTCGCTGACGACCCCGCCTTGCAGCGAAATCGTCTCCTGGACGGTTTACGCCCATGCCGTCACGGCGACCCAGGCCCAGATCGACTGGTTCGCCGAACGTCACCCCCATTCCAACCGGCCGGTCATGCCGCACCATCGACGGGTGCTGCTGCAGACCGCCGGCTGACCGCACTCACAATCCCCCCGAAAGACTGAGGGCGCCCCGATGGAGCGCCCTCTTTTTTGTCCGGCGATCGTCGCGCTCGGTCCTATTCCCAGAAATAGGGCTGACGCTGGTGATCCCCGGTGACCGTCTCGTTCATCGTTCCGGCCTCGTAGAGGCGACCATTGAGCATAACGTATTCGATCTCGTCGGTATTGCCGATATCATCGAGCGGGTTTGCGGTCATGACCACGAGGTCCGCCAGCTTGCCGACTTCAAGCGAGCCGAGGTCATTGTCGAAGCCGAGATGGCGGGCCGGCATGACCGTGGCCGCCTGCAGGGCCTCCAGCGGCGACCAGCCACCCCGCACGAAGGACCACATTTCCCAATGGGCGGCGAGACCTTCCTGCTGACCATGGGCCCCGATCGAGACATCCACGCCGCGCTCCATCAGGAGATGGGCGGTGCGGGCATTGTCGTCATCGACAAAGTCATCTTCCGGCGCCGTGGTCCGGCGAACCGACCCGGCCTGTAGAATGCTGGGCGGGGCATGACGCGACAGGATCGGATGCAGCCAGACATCGGTTGCCTGACGCCAGTAGGGATCCCCCGCCAGACCGCCATAAGTCACGACGATGGTCGGCGTGTAGGCGACCTCGGTCTGGGAATACATCTGCAGCACGTCTTCATAGATCATGGAGAGCGGCAGATTGTGTTCGATCGAGGTATTGCCGTCGGCCACCATGGCCATGTCCATATGGTAGTTGGATCCGCCCTCGGCGACCACTTCGACACCCGCGGCATGAGCCGCGGCGACGACCTGCTGGCGCTGGTCACGACGCGGCTGGTTGTAGTTCTTGATCGAGTGGGCGCCCTGCGAGGCGAGGCGGAAGACGTGCTCCGTCGCGTCCTCGTAATTGTCGATCTGGGCATAGACCGACGCGGCGCGGGCGCCGTAGACGATCTCGCCGGTCGAATAGATGCGCGGTGCGAGATAGCGGCCTGCACGCTGATACTCGCCGGCCGTGAAGATATGGCTGGCCTGGCTCGACGGGTCATGGATCGTGGTCACGCCGAGCGCGAGATGGGCGATCGCCGACCAGTTCTGCTCGGGAATGATATCGCCTGTGCCCTGCGGTCCGTGCGCGTGGGCATCGATGAAGCCCGGCGTGATGGTGCGGCCGTCCAGGTCAACGACCCGGGCTCCTTCTGGCACCGCCACATCGGCACCGATGGCCGCAATGCGATTTCCATCAATGACGATCGTGCCGTTCTCGATCACGCCGCCATCCTCACCGGCCATGGTGATGATGCGCGCATTGGTCAGAGCGACCATGCCGGTCGGGCGGTCAGCCGTCGCGGTCATGGACAGGTTCACGCCTTCGGTCGGCGGCGTGTATTCGCGCTCACCCGTCGGGTCCGGACGGAACTCCGCCACGGTCGCCGTGTAGAAGGTCGGTCCCATCGACCAGTGAACGGCATCGCCGGAGCCGCTCCAGTGGAAATAGCTCCCGCCATTGCCGGATACCTCGACCGTCGGCAGGGCCGAGCCACCGCGGCCACCGGAGACCGATTGCGGCCCGGGCAGAAGCGGCTGGACGAAGACGTCATAATTCTGCCGGAAGGCGACATGGGTGCCATCGGGTGAGACCTGATAGCCGGTCACCAGTTCACCGGTGACATGCGTGCGCTCATTATCGCCATCGAGATCCATCGAGACCAGGCTGGCCCCGCCCCCGCCACGGGTGACAAAGATGCGGTCATTGGACGCGCCAAAATGCGGATCCGATCCGCTGTCGGTGACGCGCACCATCTCGCCGCCATTGGCCGGAACGCGATAGACGCCCTCATTCTCGGACCATTCCGGCGCCGTCAGATAACCGCCGGAGCCCTTCTCGAAGACCACCGTCTGGCCATCCGGCGAGAAACGCGGACTGCGATAATGACCGGGCTGGCTGGTCAGCACGCGCTCACGGCCGCCACGGGCCGAGATGGTGCGGATCGAGCCGAGATCCTGGTCGTCCCAGGTGGCAAAGGCGATGGTGCGACCATCGGCCGACCAGGTCGGCATCATCTCGCGGCGCGAGCCGTCATCGCGGGTCAGGCGGCGCGGTTCGCCACCATTGGCGTCGCGCACCCAGAGCTGGCCGAGCGTCTCATAGACGATCTGGCTGCCATCCGGCGAGGCCGTGGCAAAGCGCGGCATGCGGGTTTGGAATTCGTTCGGAGCGACCTCGACAGAGGGGCGCGGCGGATCGATCACATCGCGCGTATCGGTGACGCTGAACGGGATATTGGTGACCTCGCCCGAGGCGATATCGACGCGCTGGATGCCCCCCTCGGACCAGTACACGATGGAGTTACTGTCCGGCATCCAGTCCATGTTCGGATACATGCCCGTAATGCCCCAGGTTTCCTGCATGTCCTGGTCAACAGTCTCGACGATGCGGCGTTCCTCGCCGCTGGTCAGGTCCTTGATCCACAGACCGGAGCGAATGCGGTCGCGACGCACAAAGGCCATGTAGCGGCCATCCGGCGATGGCGACGGACGCACGGCGCCACCGGCGCCGGAGACAGCCGTGTCGGTCTCGCCGGTTTCCATGTCATAGCGACGGATGTCGAACAGGTCGGTGTTGGAATCCTGGGCGTAGATGAAGGTGTTACCCGGGGTCACGTTCTGCGTGTAATAGAGATAGCGACCGTCCGGCGAGAAGATCGGCTCGCCGAGTTCCTTCTGGAAATTCTCGTTCGGGCGCTCGACCAGCTGGACGCCATTGCCGCCCAGCACGTGATAAAGCCAGATCTCGCCGGTACCGGCCGAGCGCGAGGTCGTGAAATGCTTGCGCGCCGCGATATAGCGACCGGACGGGTGCCAGGTCGCATTGTTGAGCAGACGGAAGCTTTCCTCGGTCAGCTGACGGGCATTCGAACCGTCAACATCCATCACCCAGATATTGTCGCCACCGGCGCGATCCGAGGTGAAGGCGATCTGGCTGCCATCGGGCGAGAAGCGCGGCTGGATCTCCCAGGGCAGGCCGGAGGCGATATTGGTCGCCTCACCGCCGGTGACCGGGATGGTGTAGATGTCACCCAGAAGGTCGAAGGCGATGGTCTGCCCGTCCGGGCTGACATCGACCGACATCCAGGTGCCCTCAGTGACATTGATGTCGATCGCACGCGTTTCGAGCGGCGGGTTGGCGACGTCCCAGCCTCCGCTTTCCTCACCCTGAAAGGCAAAGACCGGCGCGGCCGTCAGCATCGTGGACGCAGCCAAAATGGCAACAAATCTGGTCATGTTTTCCCCCAAGAATGGATTCTTGGAGCAGACACTAAGACGCAATCCCTCCGACCACAAACCGGTCAGGCTGTCACGTGTGCGGGATCGGGAGGGCCGGGTGCCGGACCAGCCGGCCGGGCGCTAGTGCGCGCCACCCATGCGGCCCAGCCGGACCTTGTAATCCACGGCGATCTCATAGGCCGGATCGTCATCGCTATCGACCATCAGCTGACCGGCCCGCGTGAGCAGCTTGTGGCACTCGCGGCTGAGATGGCGCAGTTCGAGGCGCTTGTCGGCCTGGTCGTACTTGACGGCCAGGTCCTCGATCGCCTGCAGGGCCGACTGGTCGACCACACGGCTGTCGGCGAAGTCGATCACCACCAGGTCGCGATCATTCTCGATGTCGAACAATTCCTGGAAACTGGCCGTCGAGCCGAAGAAGAGCGGGCCTTCCAGCTTGTAGATATGCTCACCCGCCTCGCCGATACTTTCGCGGGCATGGATGCGCGACGCCGCGTTCCAGGCATAGACAAGCGCCGAGACGATAACCCCCACGATCACCGCTACGGCGAGGTCGGAATAGACCGTGACACCGGTCACCAGGATGATCACGAAGGCGTCGGATTTGGGGATCCGGGTCAGGATGCGCAGGCTCTGCCAGGCGAATGTCCCGATCACGACCATGAACATCACACCGACCAGCGCCGCCAGCGGGATCTGCTCGATCACCGACGACCCGACCAGAATGAAGGCGAGCAGGAAGAGTGCTGCAGCGATGCCGGCAAGGCGCAGACGGCCGCCGGATTTCACATTGATCATCGACTGGCCAATCATCGCACAGCCACCCATGCCGCCGAAGAAGCCGGTGATGAGATTGGCCAGGCCCTGGGCCACGCATTCCTGCGACGCACCGCCTCGACGGCCGGTGATCTCGCCGACCAGGTTGAGCGTCAAAAGGCTTTCGATCAGACCGATCGCGGCCAGGATGAAGGCGTAGGGCAGAATGATCTCGAAAGTCTCGAGACTGAGCGGGACCATCGGAATATGGAAGGTCGGCAGACCGCCCTCGATCGAGGCCAGATCACCGACCCGCGGGACCGGCAGTCCGAAGCCGATGACCAGGGCCGCGACCACGCCAATGGCGACCAGCGGCGCCGGGACCGCTTTGGTGACTTTGGGCACAGCCCAGATCAGCACCATGGTCAGCCCGACCAGGCCGAGCGTCAGCAGCAGCGGCCAGCCGGTCATCCAGACGTGCTCGCCGGCTTCATTGACGGTCTTGAACTGCTCCATCTGGGCGAGGAAAATCACGATTGCCAGCCCGTTCACGAAGCCCAGCATGACCGGGTGCGGGACCATCCGGATGAACTTGCCAAGGCGAAGCAGACCGGCCGTGATCTGGATAATGCCCATCAGCACCACAGTGGCGAACAGATATTCGATCCCGTGCGTGGCGACGAGATGCACCATGACCACCGCCAGGGCTCCCGTCGCCCCGGAGATCATGCCGCGGCGACCGCCCAGCACGGCCGTGACCAGACCGACAATGAAGGCGGCGTAGAGGCCGGCCAGCGGTGGCACACCGGCAACAAATGCGAAGGCGACAGCTTCGGGAACCAGCGCCAGCGCGACAGTCAGGCCGGCGAGGATTTCAATGCGGATCCGACTCGCATTCAGCGGTGGCAGTTCGCCGCGGTCACCAATGGTCGCGGAGAGCCGTTCCGTGAAGGCGGCGAGAGAAGCTTTGAGCATTGGAAGTCCATCAGGCAGCTGCGCAGGTCAAAAGAAGGCGAGCGCACGCCCCCTCATCGGCCCGTGATATGTTGCGGCGCACAAAAATGCACCCCTTTTCTTCACGACGCTCCGGCCGGCGCCGGGCAGACCGGTAACGCTTCACTAACCACGCTTCTCAACGAAATCTTTTGCCTGACCTGCTCAAATGGCCTCGAAATCGATGGGGACTGCCGTGGATTATTCCAACGCACCAGATCGCCCGACCGACCAACAGGCCCGCAAGGCCTCAGGTCCGGCGAATGACTTCTCGGATGCCTTGCGCCCGTCCAGCCTGGACGCGGCCGGCCTGACCCGTGCCCATTTGAAAGCCGATGCCCGAGCTCCGCGCAATCGCCTTGATCGCAAGGCGCTCGGTCATGTCTGGCAGGCCATCGACATCTTCGCCATCCTGACCCTGACCGTGGCTGGCGCCTATGCGCTGTCCGGGGGGGCCGTCACCGAAGTCGCCGCCGGGGAGCTATTGCCGCTGCTGGCCTTCGCAACCCTGTGCCCGGCCCTGTTGATGGTGATGGGCCTGTACCGGATCGAGCCGCGTGAAAGTTCCATGTTGCGGATGCTGCGGGCCTTCATTGCCGCAGCCCTGACCGGCAGCGCGATCACCTTGCTGGCCGGTGTGACGGCACCGGGCGTTGCCCACCTCGTCGCTACCTTTTCGATCACCGCCGTTGGCGCGGTCACCCTTCTGCACGTGATCTATGCCGGTTTCATCCAGCATTGGGCCCGGGCGGGGCGTCTCGCCCGCAACGTCGTGCTGGTCGGCGCGACACCCAATGCCAGCAAACTCATCACCGCCAATGCCGGATCCGGGACGATCAATGTGGTCGGCGTTTTTGACGACCGTGCAGCCCGCAGCCCGCAGGCTCTGGCCGGCGCGCCCTATCTCGGCACGACTGATGACCTGCTGAAATGGAGCCTGCTGCACGAGGTCGACCGGATCATCCTGACCGTGACGCCGAAGGCCGAAGCGCGGGTGCGTCTCCTGCTCACCAAGCTCCGCGCCCTGCCGCACACGGTCTGCCTTCTGCTCGACCTCGAAAGGTTTGACCCGGAAGCGACCTCGCTCGACGAAATCGTCGGTGTCCAGGCGGCCCGCATGAGCGGCAGCGAAGTGCCGTTCGGACAGCTGGCGGCCAAGCGATTGCAGGACCTCGTTCTGGGCTTCGGCCTGTTTGTGTTCAGCCTGCCGGTGATGGCCGTGATCGCCCTCGCCGTTCGCCTCGACAGTCGCGGCCCGGTACTGTTCCGGCAGGTCCGTGAAGGCTTCAATGGCCGGCCGATCCAGGTGCTGAAATTCCGTACCATGCGCCATGATCCCGCGGCCGCCGAGAAGCCCATGCGCCAGGTCGAGCTGCATGATCCGCGGGTCACAGGGGTTGGCGGCTTCCTGCGCAAGACCAGCCTCGATGAATTGCCGCAATTGTGGAATGTGCTGACCGGCGACATGTCTCTCGTCGGTCCCCGGCCGCACGCCATCGGCATGCGCACGGGCGGCACCGAAACCGCCAATCTGGTTGCCGAGTATGCGCACCGTCACCGCGTCAAGCCGGGCATCACCGGCTGGGCCCAGATCAATGGTTCGCGGGGGCCGCTCCATTCGCCGGAAGCCGCCCGCGAGCGGATCGCCTATGACGTGGCCTATATTGCCAAGGCCGGCTTCTGGTTCGACCTGTGGATCATGCTCCGCACCCTGCCCGCCCTGCTCGGCGACAAGATCAATATCCGCTGACCCGGCTTAACGCCGCAGAAGCGGCGCCGGGCGAAGCCGATTGGCGGACCAGGCGCGCGCGAGCGGGGCGATCAGCGATGATGCCGGATCGGGTGACGACGCTTCCGGGTCAGCGCCGTAGAGCGGATTGAAGCGGTTCTCCGCATCCTCATAGACCCGCCAGCCACTATCCCAGCGAAAGGCGGACCAGCCTGCGCCCGCTGCCTCGGCCGCCGCGATCCGGCTGGTGAGGTAGCGATCAGCGCCTGGCGCCCAGCGCGACACGCCGAACTCGCCCAGCATCCAGGGACCACCGGTCGCTTGGGCGAAGTCAGCCCGGTCAGGATTGAACCCGATCCCGGCGCCGGCCGGCTGATGGGTATAGGCCCGCGGCGCATAGTCATGAATGGCCAGCACCTGACCCGGCGCAGCCCCGCGATCGATCAGACCGGCAAAGGCGAGACCGGCATAACCATCCGGGCTGACAAGAATCGGCGTGACGGTATCCTCACGCCGGACCGCCCGGGCAAGCCGCGCAGCCAGCGCCGGCCAGTCTGCCGGTGTCCCGGCAACCGTCTCGGCCAGACGGTCAGCCTCCCAGATATCCAAATCGCCGCCATCGGCACCCGGCGCTGCCAGATTGGCATTCGGTTCGACCATCAGGAGATAGCCGGCCAGATTGGGATAGATGCGGAATTGCTGCGCAGTTCGTTGCCACATCGCGACCCAGCCATCCTGCGCCTCGCGCGACCGCCAGACGCTCTCGTCAATGGCACTGGCCGGAAACCAGCTGCCCGCCTGATCGCGATGGAAGGTGAACTCGCTGCGGCCCGGACCGCTGCGAAATCCGATCACGACAAACAGGCCCTGCCGGGCGCAGCGACGCACCAGACGGTGCAGATGCTGTTCGATCGCGCGATCAGGGGCATAGGGCGGAGCTTCGCTGGCCGGAGCCGGGACGGACAGGACAACCAGATTGGCTCCCAGCACGCTCAATCGCTGCAGCGACGCCTCGCTGACCGGGGCCCCGACCGGGCCCGGTCCCAGAAACTCGGGGCCATCGATCGTGGGATAGACCCGACGCTGGGCGATCACCATTCCTCGCAGGCGGGTTCCCGCGCTGTTGTCCCACAGAGATTGGCGGAGCGTATGGGCATGGCTGCCGGGCGGCCAGACGAATGCGGCGGCGGCCGCGGTCAGGCCCTGGCGACGCGTAATCCCGGTCATAATGCCATGAAGCCGGTCAGGCGTCCGAGCTTGCGGAGTCCTTTGGCCGGCAGTACGCCGACTGCGCCCACCGGAGCCTTGGAACAGGCCTCGGCAAAGCCCTCGGAGGACCGGACAAGACGTCCGCGCAGACTGTTCGTGGTGAAGCGGCCGCTGACAAGTCCCGTCTGACTGCTCGCCAGGTCTTTCTTGAACGCATAATCGCCCGGCCCCAGCTCGACGCCGAGATGTCCCATGGCCGCCGCCGTCCGCACCATCTCCACCAGCAAAAGCACGCCAGGGCTCAAGCGGCTGTGGTCGGCCTCATAGGCCGGGAACCAGTAATGGCAGAGACGGTCGCTCGCCATGCCGACATGGACCGCGACGATCTCGTCGCCGACGCAGAGGCTGGAACAGACCCCGGAGAAATGGTCGCTCTGTCGTTTCAGGATCGCCTGCAACAGACGGCCCGTCCAACCAACCGAGAAGACATCGAAAACCCCGGTCCGGCGGTATTGATCCCGCTTCAACCTGACCATCGCCGCAAAGACCTCGGGGCGGTAGTCCGCCATCACGAAGGAATACCCGCCCTCGACCTCTTCGAGCCGCCTGAGGCGCGTCGCGATGTTTCGCATGGCTTTGGGATTGACCGCTTTGCGCGCCGCATGCCAAGCGTCAAACCCGTCCGCCGTATCGATCACCCAGGACCCGTCCGGAACCCCGCCGACACAGGCAAACCCGCGCTGTCCTGCGAGCGCGCTGTGAAAGTCGAAAACCGCGATGCCGGCCTGCGCCAGCCAGCCCGCCGGGTCGGCCTCGTGGGGATTCGGCGCAATCACCCCGTGGACATCGCTGAGCGGTCCGGCGAGCGGACGCGCGAAGCCCAGACGGCCGGCCTGGAACGGCAGGAAGCCGGAAATCACGCCCTGCCGACGCATGACCAGGACCCGCGTATCATCGCGCGCCTCTTCGCAACACTCGGCGAATTCCAACGCAAAACAAGGGCTTGCGAGTGTCGGCTCCGCGGCCAGAAAGGCGCGCCAGGCACCCCGTTCGGCGTCGGTCAGCTCGCTTGGTTTTCGGATATCGACCTGCATGGACCGAACTTCTTTTCCCGTCAGGAATCCCAGATTAGCCGCAACGCCTTAGCAGGCTGTGAACGGGTCTGCCCTCGCCCGCGACGCGGCACCGCTCTTGCAAGCTTCCCCTCTCAGGCGAGCGGAGCGTTTCATGCTTGGACGACATCTCTTGGGCTATCTGCCTGTGCAATTGGCGCAAATCCTGGTCGGATTCGGCGGAGTTGCGGTCTTTACGCGGATCATGCCGGCCGACGAGTATGGGCGCTATGCCATTGCCATTGCTGCACTTTCGCTCACCCACATTCTGACATTCACCTGGCTGGAGGCGGCCGTTGCGCGCTTTCACGCACGCGCTGAGCAGCGCGGCCGCCTGCGCGACCACCTCGCCACGGCCTATGGTCTCTATTTGGTCATCGCCGTCGTCGCCGGTGCCCTGCTTGTGCTGGGCGTGCACATCCTGCCGGTGGAACCCCGACTGCAGGCCGCCCTGAGCTTCGCCGTTGTCTCGCTGCTGCTGCGCGCCCTGTTGCAGATCGGTATGGAAACGCATCGCGCCAGCGGTGATGTCGGCCGCTATTCAGCGCTCGAGGCGAGCTATCTCATGGTCGGCTTTCTGGTCGGCATCGGCGTGATCCTGACCACCGACCTCGGCGCCGCTGGAATCTTCGTCGGCACCGGTGTGGCCGCCCTGGCCATGCTGGTCTTCGACCTGCCCGTGATGCTCAAGCGAGCCGCCGGTGGCCGACGCCAGCCGGTCCGGGCCGCAAGCTTCGCCCGCTACGGCGCGCCGTTGTCGATGTCGCTGATCTTCGAGCACCTGCTTTCGGTCGGTGACCGCTTTTTGATCGCCGCCTTCATCGGCCAGGGCGCGGTCGGCATGTATGCCGCCGGATACGGATTGGCCGATCGCCTGCTCGACGTCATCTTCATCTGGTTCGGCGCCGCCGTCTGGCCGCTGACCATCAAGGCTTTCGAGAAGGACGGCACCGCCGCCGCACAGGCCATGGCCGGTCGGGCGGCCGGCCTGATGGGGATGATCTGCTTTCCCGCCGCCGCCGGCCTGGCCCTGGTCTCGGCGCCGCTCACCACCCTGATCATCGGCGAGTCGGTGCGTGCCCAAGCGGCCGCCATCCTGCCCTGGATCGCCCTGTCCGGCCTGATGAAGGGCATGATGACCTATTATTTCCACGAGGCCTTCACCCTGACCCGAAAGACCGGTGTCATGGCCACCATCATGGCGGCGTCGGCGGCGCTCAACCTCGGCCTCAACCTCGTCCTCATCCCGATCTTCGGTATTGCCGGCGCCGCCATGGCGACCGTGATCGCCTATGCCCTCGCCCTCGCCGCCTGCGCCATTCTGGGGCGCCGTCATTTCGTGCTGCCCCTGCCCTGGACCGACTGGATCAAGGCCGGTGCCGCCACCGCGATCATGGCGGCAGCCGTGTTTGCCCTGCCCGATCTTGGCACGGCCTGGCTGGATCTCGCGCTCAAGGCCGGTACTGGCGGCTTTGTTTACGTGATTTCAGCCTATTGCCTCGATATTGCCGGCTGCCGGTCCTGGCTGCGCGATGCGCGCCTTCTCCTCCGTCCGGCCGAGGCTTGAGCATGAATGCGATGACGGACATCACGATGCGGGCACACGCCAATAGCGCGGCAAGTGGAGCGGGCGCGGTCAGCCTGTCTGTCCTGGTTCCCTTTTATCGCGACGACCCGCGCGCGCTCCTGGACGCACTGGCCCCTCTGGAACGCCGGGCCGGCGATGTCGAGATTATCCTTCATGATGACGGCGAGCCGGATCCGGCGCTGAACGACGCCGTCTGCGCCCATCTCGAGACGCTCGACATACCGGTCCGCCTCCTGACCAGCCTGCGCAATCGCGGACGGGCGGCCGGCCGCAACCTGCTTGCGGACCAGGCCCGTGGCGCCTGGCTGCTCTATCTCGACGCCGACATGATCCCGGCCGATGACGCGTTTCTTGATCGCTACAGGGCGATCATCGAGGACGACACGGCCGACGCCGTCTTCGGCGGTTATGAGACTTCCTGGCCGGACCATCCCGAGCTGCAGCTACACGCCGCCCTGTCACGCGCCAGCGATCAGCACGATGCTGCCAGCCGCGCGGTCATCGGTGCCACGGCCTTCTGCTCGTCCAACATCCTGGTTCGCGCCTCGGTGATGCGGGCCTGCCCCTATGATGACGGTTTCACCGGCTGGGGCTGGGAAGATGTCGATTGGGCGGTCAGCGCGGCACAGCGCTTCCAGCTTGCGCATATCGACAATCCGGCCAGCCATGACGGTCTGCAGCCAGCCGAAATCCTGCTGGAGAAATTCCGCGACGGTGCCGGCAATTTCAAACGCCTGCTCGTCCGCCATCCCGAACTCGCCACCCTGCCCGGTGCCCGCGCGGCCCGGACACTGAAGTCGGTTCCAGGTCAGCAGGTCCTGCGCGGTGTTTGGGCCTGGATCTGCAAAAGCGAGACCCTGCCCCTGCGGGCTCGCACACTCGCTCTCAAACTCTGGCGCGCCAGCTGGACTGCGGAGGTCATCTGATGAACGCCCCTTACACACCCGCCTCCGGCCTGCTGGCCGGTCTCAATCGCCGCTGGGCCCGCTTCGCCGCGCGACACCCGCTGCAGCTGCCGTCCGACCGCGCGATTGTCACCATCACTTTCGACGATTTCCCGAAATCAGCCGCGACCATCGGAGCAGCCCTGCTGGAACAACACGGCTGGCGCGGGACGTATTACGCCTCGGCCGGCTATGCCGGCGGCGTGACCCATCATGGAGCGATGTTCGATAGCGGCGACCTGCACCGTCTTACCCGGGCGGGCCATGAAATCGCTTGTCATACCTATAGCCATCTCGATGCCAGCCAGGTCGGCAGCGCCGCATTCCTCGCTGATATCGCCCGCAATGAGCGCGCCCTGAAAGCCATGGGTCTGGAGACCGAGCTCGACAGCTTTGCCTTTCCCTATGGCGAGGCAACGCCAACGACCAAGCGGGCACTGTCCGAGCACTTCAGCAATTTGCGCGGCGTCCATGCCGACATCAATCGCGGCGGGGCGGATCGCAACCTGCTCAAATCGGTCCCGATCGATGGCGGCGAGCCGGGAATCCAGCGCGCCATCGACGCCGCGGAGAGCCTGTCACGCCATACCGGCTGGCTCATCTACTATGCCCACGATGTCCAGGACTGTCCGACCCAGTGGGGCTGCACGCCTGCACAGCTCGAACGCGTCTGCGCGGCGATCGCCGAGAGCGGTGCCGAGGTCCTGACCATGCGCGAGGCCGTGCAGCAAATGGAGACCGCCGCATGAGCGTCTCTATCATCCTGCCGACATTCCGGCGCCCCGAAGGCCTGCGCGCGGCACTGGGCAGCCTCATGGCGCAAAGCCGCCAGCCCGATGAAATCATTGTCGTCGACAATGACCCGGCCGGGTCCGCCCGCACGGGCGTGGCCAATGCCGAGGCCGTGGCGCGCTGCAAGGTCGTCTATGTGCACGAGCCCCGCGCCGGTGTCGCCAATGCGCGCAATGCCGGTTGGGCGGCGGCCTCGGGTCGCTATATCGCTTTCCTCGATGATGACGAGATTGCCTCGGCTGGCTGGCTGGAAGCCCTGCTTGCAACGGCACAGGCCCTGCCCGCCGACATCGTCTTCGGCCCCCTGCGCGGCGAAGCCCTGGATGCCCCGACCGGCCTGCGGGCCGGACTGGCACAGCGCCTGTATTCGCGCCCTGGCGCGAACCGCGACGAGCGGCTGGACGCGCCCTATGGCTGCGGCAATTCCCTCGTCGACCGTGACGCCTTCACGCTGGCAGAGGCCCCGTTTGATCCGCGCATGAATGTCAGCGGCGGTGAGGATGATCTCTTCTTTGCCGAGCTGGCCCGTCAGGGCGCCCGCTTCGGCTGGTCCGCCAAGGCTCATGCCGTGGAGACCGTCGACGCGCGCCGGACCAGCTGGCGCTACCTGCTGGCTCGCAGCTTTGCCTTTGGACAGGGCGCGACCCAGTCGGCCGCCAATGCCCGTCCACGCCGCTGGGTCGGGATTGCGTTCTGGATGGCGGTCGGCCTGGGCCAGCTGGTGGCCTACGGTGCCATGGCTGCGATCACCAGCCTGACCCGCTCGGCCTCGGCCGCGAGTTGGCTGGACCGGGCCGTTCAAGGCGCCGGCAAACTGTTCTGGGTCGAGGCGTTCGAGCCGCGCTTCTATGGCGAAGCCGCTCCGGCCGACTGAGCCCCCGCGAACGCTAGCGCGCCCGCCGATCAGCCAGCTTGGCAGCCGTCGCGACCAGCAATACCCAGCCGATCGAATTCTGCTGCAAGAGGTTGGATTCCGATATGCTGACCAGACTCAGCATGGCGAGGAACGTCAGCGTCCAGTAGGTCTCCGGCCCGTGGAACAGTCGCCCGGCTGCCCGCACCAGGGCGCGACCAAAGACCAGCGCCATCATCGCCACACCCGGCAGTCCGACCGCCAGCGCGGTCTCGATCCAGCCATTATGCGCTGTCGGCACGGGCCAGTCCGTGCCCTGTCGGACCCAGAATACCGGCCCGGTCTCATTGGCCCAAAAGGCCATGTATCCATAGCCCGTCCAAGGCACTTCCATGGCCTGGCGCGAGAGGATGGCCCAGATATCGGTCCGGCCGGTCAGGGTGGCGTCGCGTCCGAGCAGTTCGAGAAATTCCACCGGCGCGATCAGCAGGATGAGTGCACCCCCCGCAGCGCCGGTCAGGCCGAGGAACAGCATCAGGCTGGCAAAGCCGAAACCACGCCGGCACAGGGCAATTCCCATCGCCCCGCCTGTGCCCAGCAGCAGGGCGAGCAGCGCGGTCTTGGAGGTCGAAAGCAGGACCAGGGCGCAGCACAGGATGGCCCCGCCCATCCAGATCCACCGCCGGCGCGGGTCCATGTGCAGCGCGGCGAAACAGGCCACGGCGCCCCAGGCCATCATCGCACCCAACGTGTTCTTCTCCCACCAGACGCCTTTCCAGGCACCGGCATGAACCTCATGGTCGACGCCCAGAGACGGCATGGCCAGCGCCATCAGTGTCGACAGGACCGCAAGCCCGATAAAGGTCGTCGCGGTCAGCAGGATCAGGCTGCGCCAGGACCAGCGCGCGGCCATCCAGAAACCGAAGAATGTCGTCATGATGAGAGCAAAGGCCCGCCGCAACGTGGTATCGGGCGCGACCGACCAGAGCACCGAGACCGCCGTCAGCAGAACCAGCGCCAGCATCAACCAGTTGCCAGCCAGCGTGCGCATCACAGCTCCGGGCCGGGTTATGGCGAGCACCAGGGTGAGCGCGTAGACCGGCAACCAGATCAGACGCAAGACGACGGAGCTTTCCGGATTGGCCGGATCGGCAAAAAGCGGCCCGATCAGGCCTTGCGAGAACAGGAAGAGGCAGAGCAGCGTCAGCCCGCCTTCGATCGCACCGGTAAATTGAAGAGCTGGTGCCCGGCGCCAGGCCGACAGGAAAGCCGGGTCATGACTGGCTGCGAGGCTCATGCTGCACTCCGGGCAGCGCTCCGCGTCCGGTTGAGAATAAGCCCGGCCACAACCCCACCACGCGCCTCGATGGCGGCTCTGCGGGCCTGGATGCCGTCGACGCGGCTGAGCCGGGAATCGACGACGAGGATGACACCATCGGCATCCTCGACCAGCGACAGCGGGGCGCGCGAATTGCCGGGCGCATCGATGACCGCCAGATCGACAGCGCCGCGAACAGCCGCCCAATATTCGGGGGCCGGACGCAGACCGGCCTGACGCACGGCACCGGGACGGGCCTGCAGCTCGGTCACGAAGAGATTGGGAGCGGCCGACTGGCGCGCGATGATCCGGGCGCGCTCACCGTCCTGCGTGGTCAGGGACCAGAACGGATCACGGCCGAAGCCGGCATCATAAGCCTGGCCCTGGACGCGGGCGGCCTCGGCCTGGGCATTGGCGTTGAAATCGAGATCAAACAGCCAGACGCCACGGGTCGACCGACGCGCGGCCAGACGGGCCAGCTCGCGAGCCACGGTCGAGGCTCCGGCCCCGCGACTGGTCCCCATCACCATGAGGACACGGCCCTGACCGCCCGGACGGGCAATCGGCTCGAGCTCATCGATCAGCTGGGAGAGGTCAGCGGTAAGATTCATGGGTCTGCGGCGCCCTGCGCGATTCGGTCCGGCCAAGAATGCGAGAAACGAGGTTAACGCCGCGCTTACACTGAACGATCGGACACACGCGCGAGGATCGGCAGACCGTCGAACGGATCATTGGCCGCAACCGGCTGGGCGTATGCCGCGCCAGAGCTGCGGGCCTGACCATGTGCGGTCGCCACGGCTGCAGACGTGATCGGACGGGAGACCGGCAAGGCCGCGGCCCGGACATAGGTCAGCCAATAGCCCCGCAGCAGACCGAGAAAGAGCGCGATCCCGGCGGCTGCAACAAAGGCACCGATCAGACCGAGCTTCTTCATCGATGAGCCTTCCATCGGCGGCGAGGCGCGATCGATGAGGCGGACGGCATCGGCGGCGCCCAGGCTGGGCGAACGGCGGGCCGTGGCCGTGGCTTCCTGCGCCGCCACAGCCGCAGCGGCTTCTTCAGCGGCCGTGATGTTCTGGGCCAGACGGGTATAGTCCGGCTCAAGCTGGCGAAGCCGGGTGACCAGGCTGCGATTGGTGCGGGCCTGGGCTTCCAGCGCGGTGGCCAGCGAGGCCTGGGCCTGGGCGTTGGCCTCACGGGTCGCCAGCTCGGACTCGAGCGCCTGACGAACCGGGTTGGCACCGGTCCGGCGCTGCCCTTCGCCCTCGGTCGCGCCGGACGCGACAAAGCTCTCGATGGCGGCGATCTCGCGGTCGATGGCCTGGACGGCCGGTGCGCTCGGCTGATAGCGAGCCAGCAGGCTGGCCCGTTCGGCGCGGCGATCAAGCAGGACACCCGACACGCCATTCTCGACATAGAGCTCGATGCTCTCGGGAATCTGGAACAGGCGGTCCCGCAAGGCCGCGGCGCCGGCCAGGGCCGAGTCGCGCTCTGCCCGAGCCTGGCTGATCCGTTCGGACAGATTTCCGACCAGGTTTTCGGCGGTCTGACGCTCGGCCTCGAAATTGGCCAGGTCGTTGGCTCGCAGGAAGCTATCGAGCGCAGAACGGGCAACGGCGACCGCTTGGTCGGCCTGCTCGCGCTGCACTTCCAGCCCGCTGAGCCCGGTCTCGAACAGGACCTGCTCGCGATAGGCGAGATAGGCATCGACAATCGTGTTGAGGATCAGCGCGGAGCGCTCCGCCGAGGCCGATTTGAAACTGGCATTGATGGCCGAGGAATTGGGCTCGCGCGACAGCTGGAAGCCGGTGCGCAGCTCACGCAGCGCAAGACCGTCGGCGTTCAGCGCGACCGGCTCGCCCAGCACGACATCGGCACCGAGCGTCTGCAGCGCCAAGCGCCGCACGGCGTCGGAACTGAGCAATTCGCTCTCCGACTGCATGACCTGGTCGAGCATGAAGGCATCACCGACACCGGCCGCATTGGGCGTGGGATTCGCATCAAGCAGGACCAGAAGCCGGGTCTCGGCCGTGTAGCTCGGCTTGAGAAGGGTCAGGGACGCGGCCACGCCAACAGCGAAAATCACGGCGAAAATCAGAAGGATAAAGCCCTTCTGAGACCATGCGAGCGCGATCACGTCGAACAGGTCCAGCTCGCCTCGCGAGGAGTGAGCCGACCCCGGGGCCGCCGCGGAAGCGGGGCCGCTATCGTGATACGCGCGTGTCATTCCCCAATAAGACCCCGGCTGCGCTTAAAAATTTGTTATCCATGACGCGCGAAGAATGGGCATTAACAGCCGACCGGAAAGATGTCTCATGCGTGCGATCCGATATGGCCTCTGCGCCGCCGCTCTCCTCGCTGTCAGCGCCTGCGCCGGCACGCCGTCCACGCCCGCAACCGCGGACTGGGGCCAGCCGCGTTTTGCTGCCTGGCAGGACACCGACCCCGCCTATCGCTTCTATCCCGGCGACTCCATCGACGTCACGGTCCACTCGGCCCCGGAATTGTCACGCACGGCACTGATCGGACCGGATGGCCGCGTCTCCCTGCCCCTGCTGGGCAATGTCATGGTCGCGGCCAAGACCGATTATGAAATCGCGAACACGCTGGCCGATGCCTACGCGCAGAACGTGCTGGTCTCGCCCATCATCGAAGTGCGCCGCGCGGCGCTGGGTCCGCAGAACATCATTGTCGGCGGCGAAGTGAATGCGCCCGGCCTGGTCGAGCTGACCGGTCCGGTTGGCGCACTTGAAGCGGTGATGATGGCCGGCGGCTTCCAGAACACGGCGGCGCGCGGCGATGTGGTCGTCTTGCGACGCCAACCCGGTGGCGCTCTGATGATGCGGACAGTCAACCTGCATAACGCCCTGCGCGGTCGGCCCGGCGCCGACGACATCCAGATACGTCGCCATGACATCATCTTCGTGCCGCGTTCCACGGTCGCCGAGATCAATGTCTTCGTGGAGCAATACGTCTCCGGCGTCCTGCCACTGGACCAGGCTTTCTCCTACGCCATCGCGGACGCGATCACGAACAACTGAGGCCGGGACACCCCTCGCATCGCCATCGCCATCGCCATCGCCACAGGTATACGCGCCTGGCGCGAATGGCGTCACCGGTTCCGTCTTGCCGCTGGCGCGGCAATCGAACCTGGCTTGTCCGGGCGAGGCCCTGAAGACACACGACACATATCCGCTGGACGTCCGACGCAGGCCGGACCAACGACCGCTGCCTGGCTCCTGACAAACCGCCAGGTCCCGGGTCTGAGGCCTGCCGTCGCGGGCCGTACGCCCGGGATGACAAGGCAAAAGATGTCGAGACAGAGCGCCCACAGCTCGCGTCCGGCGATAGACCGCGCGGCTGTTCCTGATCGGCGGCGAAGGCGCTTTGTCCGGTCCGTCCCGGCGCAAGCCAGGCATGGAAGCGCGGCCGAAGCACATCACCAGACGGTCTCGAGATTATCTCAGAACGCACGCGGATTTCGCCGCCGGCAGATGCACCCATCCGCCGGCTGTCATCGCTGGTGTCGGTTTCGCCTAGTGGCGCGTCGACAGCCATTCGCGGGCAGCGCGCTGGGCTGCTGCGACCTCGAAGGTCGACATCTGGTCGGAGATTTCCGCGCGATAGTATTTCGCCGGCTCCGAGCCCATCAGGGCCGCCAGATTGAACCATTTGTGGGCTTCGACATAGTCGATCTCACCACCCTGGCCCGTTGAGTACAGAATACCAAGCTTGCACAGATCCTCACCCGTCGGGTCAGCAAATGCCGCTTGATGCGCTTGGGCCGTTTCTACGTCCGTGAACGCCATGGGACTTCCCCTTACTCTTACACTGGCGGGTCCTGTCTTTTTGACCTGTGACCCGCAACCACCATCCAGTCCGAATGCCTTCGAACAGATGTGATCCTGAGCAAAGAGGATTGCATTAAGGTTAAGGCGAATCAGGAAAAATACGCCTTAAGTCTTTAAATGCGTTATAGTTTCCTGCCGAGTAGTAAACGCGATATCCACGCATCGGTAAGACTTGTCCGGCTGGCCCGGCGCAGACGGTCCGGCGTTGCGAGGCGGATCAGCGTGAGCAGCAAGACCAGGGCGGCGGATACCAGCGCTGCGATCAACCCCTGCCGGACGCGCGGCTCGACTTCCGGCCGGGGCGGCAAGGGCGCGAGAGCCTGAAAGGCGGCATCACCCAGAAATTCCATCACCGCCAGGGTCGACAGGCCCGAGAGACCGGCCAAGCGCTGCAAATCCTCCAGCGCGGCGGGTCCCGAAACATGCGCCATCAGGCGAATGGCTTCAAAGCTGGATGTCCTGGCCCTCACCTGCGCGACGCGTTCGAGCGCACTTGCCACAGCGACCGCCGACGGGGCCGTGCGGGCATCGATGCCGTCCGCAATGCGGGACGCCATACGACCCGGGGCGGCAAAGCCGACATCCGGTCGCACGCCGGCCCGCGCGAGGGCGGGGCCGATATCCTCGACCGAAACGAGGCTTGCAAGTTCAGCCTCGAGCCAGGCCTCCAGCTGCGGGTGCAAGCGCCCGGCCCGCCGCGCCGCAGTGAGGATCTCGGCGCCCGACCTCAAACCGTGATCCCGGCCGGGCAATTCGATCAGGCCGGACTCAATGCCGGCCAGAACCAGCGAGAGCCGGTCGGCGCGGGCCGGCGGGATGATGGCACTGTCGCAGCCCGCCATCCGGGTCGCCGGATCAGCACAGAGCTGGATCACCAGATGGCGGACGCCGCCATAAAGACGGGTATCGCCAGGATTGCCGACCACCAGCGCGGGAACCGAGCGCATTTCAAACTGACCGCGATAATCGCCCTGGAAGAAACCGTCGGCGCTGGTCCGCGCCACCGCCCACGCAAACTGGCGGGCCGATTGCCGACGTGCCAGCATCTCGGGAGCAAAGATGAGCGCCGGCGGATCCAGATCAAGCACGGCGCCGCGCGCCAGCTCCTCGGCAAAGGCCGTATCAAGCTGCTGTCGGCGCTGCCAGGCCGGTCCCGCGCGCAGACGGGCATCAAGGGCCCGCGGACCAGCCGGGCCGGCCATCGCCTCAAGCGCCAGACGGTCCGGTCCGATCAGCATCGGACCGAGAGCCGCCCAGCTGCGGAAGCGATCAATATCGGCTCGGCGTCGTTCGTCACCCCGCAAGGCGTCCTCGAGACGGCCCTGCCAGAGCGTGCGGGCATCTTCCCCGGCCGGCACCGCCTCGCGGATCAGCGCACCAAGCCGTTCGGCCTCACCCGGCTGTGGCGCGACATGCGCGGCCAGCCCGCCGGTCTGGGCCAGCATCTGCACGCCAAACCAGCCCGCCGCCGCCAGCGAGGCGAGAAGCCAGAGCGGCTGCAGTCCCTTGTAGAAAGCCCGCCAGACCAGCCAGACGGCGATCCCCGGCAGCCGCGCCTCCCACGGCGACAGGGTCTCAGCCCGCAGGCGGTCATGGCGCTCACGCCGCAAGGCTTCGCGCCGGGTCAAGCCGACCCGCTGCCAGGCGTCGGCGCCCGGTATGCTCGTCTCTGCAGCATCGACGGTGTCCGTCATGATGCCCCCCTGTTCCCGCTCAACAGTTAGGACCGGCTCCGTTAACCTTGCAAGCCGATGCCCCTGAGGCGCGAGAAAGCGCTTGCGACCTGTCGCCACACTGCGGGTCCCCACAGACAAGGGGAGTTGGCAGGCGCGGCTGGTGCGATTATCCCCCACGGGTGACCGACAGGAGCCCGTCATGCCGTCCGATACGCTTTCCCGATTTCCGCCCGTCTCCATGGCGCTGGCCGCGACTGACAAGGCGCGCTTTGCGGCCGAGCTGGGCCGCAGCTTCCGCGAATACGGCTTTGCCGCGATCTCTGATCATGGACTCGACCCGGCGCTGATCAAGGCGGCCTATGACAAGGCAGCGGAATTCTTCGCCCTGCCGGAAGCGACCAAGATGCAATACCTGGTCGAGGGCGGTGGCGGCGCGCGCGGCTACACGCCCTTCGGCAAGGAGATTGCCAAGGACGCCAAGCATGTCGACCTGAAGGAATTCTGGCATGTCGGCCGCGACCTGCCGGCCGGTCACAAGTACGAAGCCGACATGGCACCCAACCTGGTCCCCGCCGAGATCGACGACTGGCGCACCGTCGTGCACGGTCTCTATGACGCCTTCGACCAGCTGGGTGTACAGGTCCTGCGCGCGATCGCCCTCGATCTCGGCCTCGAGGAGAGCTTCTTCGATGACACGGTGAAGGACGGCAATTCGGTGATGCGCCTTCTGCATTACCCGCCGGTCACCGGTGATCCGGGTGGCTCTATCCGGGCCGAGGCGCATGGCGACATCAACACAATCACCCTGCTGCTCGGTGCCGAGGAGCCCGGGCTGCAAGTGAAGACGCGCAGCGGCGAGTGGATCGACATGAACCCGCCGCCAGGCTGTCTGGTGGTCAATATGGGCGACATGCTGGCCCGCTCGACCAATGACCTCCTGCCCTCGACCCAGCACCGCGTAATCAATCCGGCCGGCGCTCGCACCGGCTTCTCGCGCTATTCCCTGCCATTCTTCCTTCACTATCGGCCGGACTACATGATCACGACACTGCCGGGCTGCAGCGGGCCGGACAATCCGGACAAATATCCCGAGCCGATGCGTGCCAATGACTATCTAAACCAGCGCCTGCGCGAGATCGGCTTGTTGAACTAGGTCAGAAAAGAGGGGTGCGGCCCCATGCTCGCACCCCTCAGATCTGTGTATTCCCGTCAATGGTCGCCCGTTTGCGTGCGCCATCGTTCCGGCGAGGGAAAATATCCAAAGGTTGCATTGCTCCTTCCCTAACCACCTGTCGGGAAAGCCTCTTTGAACGCCAACACAGTTGAATGACGGGTATACACGTACAGGTGGGAGGCGTGACTAGGCCGGCTTGTCGGCCATCATCTGTTTCTTCACGCCGGCCGGCAGATCGCGGACATGGAGATCAATCTGCGGATAGGGGAATTCGACCGCGTGCTCGTGGAAGCTCTTCCAGATCGCGACATAGACCTCACTGCGGACATTGGAGAGACCGTTCTCCGGATCGGAAATCCAGAAGCGCAGATCGAAATTGACCGAGCTGTCGCCGAAATCCATCAGATTGCAGACCGGGTCCTTTTCGGCGACGACCCGAGGCACAGTCTTGGCCGCCTCGATCGCAAGGCGCTGGACACGCTCCAGGTCCAGCGTGTCGTAGGACACACCGAACGGCGCGTGCTGACGCACGACACGGTCGGACTTTGACCAATTGATCACCCCGTTGGCGATGAAATGCTCGTTCGGGATAAGATGCTCGGTGCCATCACGCGTGCGCATGGAGACATAGCGCGACTCCATGCCGGTCACCCAGCCGAACTGGCCATCCACCTCAAGCGCATCGCCGGGCTTGATCGACTTGTCAGCCAGCAGGGTAAAGCCGGCAGCGAAGTTGGCGACGGTCTTCTGCAGGCCCAGACCGACGCCGATGCCCACAGCGCCGGAGAAGATCGCCAGCGTGGCGAGGTTGAAGCCGGTCAGCTGCAGGGCGATCAGCAGCGCGATCACCGGCAGGGCAACGCCCAGCACCTTGGCGATCAGGGCGCGCAGGGCCGGCGAGATCTCCTCGGTCCGTTCAAGCTGGGTATTGACGGTCCGTCCGGCCATCGAGGCGAGCCAGAACAACGCCCCGAAATAGATCATCGTGCGCAGTATATCGAACAGCGACAGGTCGACCGGCTGACCGTCATCGGTCTCGCCGAGCGGGATCGCCAACGCCTGCAGCTGGACCACGACATCGTCGAGCAGGCCGAACACATCCAGCGCGGCCACCGGCCAGGCGACATAGAAGGCGACCTTGGACCAGAAGCGCGAGCGGATGATCAGGGTCACGGCGCGGATGACCAGCCAGGCCGTCATCAGGCTCATCGCCGCGTCGACCAGTGCGAAGGGTTGATCCAGCGCGCCCAGCACGATCCGGGTCAGCGCCAGCACCGCGATCAGCGCCAGCGGCGTCGCCAGCGAAATCGCGGCTGTCAGCAGGCGCCGCGCGAGACCGGTCTTGATCCGCCCCTTGGTCAGGCTTTCGACGACCTCGCGCAACCGGGGTCCGAAAATCAGGGCGGGGATGAAAGCCGCCAGGATGAGGCCCATCTGGATCGCCACATCCAGATTGAGCAGGCTGGCCAAAAACCACTCCCACGCATCACGGACATGCCCCTCAAGCACCTCGATCGGCAAAAGCTCGCCCAGCGCGCTGTCATCCTGTGGTGTGGTCATGGAATGGTGTCTCCCCTGAATTCAGAGGGATAGCATTGTTGGAGGGATGGGAGCCAGAGGTATGCGGCAAGCTCCGGGATTTTCCCCTCACCCGGCCTGCGGCCACCCTCTCCCGAGGGAGAGGGAAAGTGGAGTTATCCAGACTAGCTCAGAAAACCCGATGCCCCACGTGACCACGCTCACACGCTTTCCTTCTCCCCTGGGAGAAGGTGCCCCGGAGGGGCGGATGAGGGGGTAATCCCGGTGTCCGGGATTACCCCAGCAGCTTCTTCCGCAAAATCTCGTTCACCGCTTGCGGGTTGGCCTTCCCTTGCATCGCCTTCATCACCTGACCGACGAACCAGCCCATCGTCTTGGGCTTGTCCTTGACCTGGGCGGCCTGGTCGGGATTGTCGGCGATGAGCTCGTCGATAACGGCTTCGATGGCGCCGGTATCGGTGACCTGTTTGAGGCCCTTTTCCTCGACGATTTTCGCCGGATCGCCGCCCTCGGTCCACAGGATCTCGAAGACATCCTTGGCGATCTTGCCGGAGATGGTGTCGTCGGAGATCAGCGCGATCAGACCACCGAGCTGTTCGGCCGAGACCGGGCTTTCGGTGATGTCGAGGCCTTCCTTGTTGAGGCGGCCATAGAGCTCGTTATTGACCCAGGAGGAGGCCAGCTTGGCGTCATGCCCCTCGGCGACAATCTCGAAATAGTCGGCGCGGTCCTTGTCGGCAGACAGGACGGCAGCGTCGTACTCCGACAGGCCGAGCTCGGAAACCAGACGCACGCGCTTCTGGTCGGGAAGTTCGGGCAGGCTGGCCTTGATATCATCGACGAAAGACTGCTGCAGCTCGAGCGGCAGCAGGTCAGGATCGGGGAAGTAGCGGTAGTCGTGGGCTTCTTCCTTGGAGCGCATCGAGCGGGTCACACCGGTATTGGCGTCGAACAGGCGGGTTTCCTGATCGATCGTGCCGCCCTCCTCGATGATGTCGATCTGGCGCTTGGCTTCGTACTCGATGGCTTGGCGGATGAAGCGCAGCGAATTGACATTCTTGATCTCGCAGCGCGTGCCCAGATGCGAGAAATCGCCGGTCTCGCGGAATCTCTCGTACTGGCCGGGACGGCAGACCGAGACATTGACGTCGGCGCGCAGCTGACCCTTCTCCATGTCGCCGCCACACGTGCCCAGATAGCGCAAAATGGTGCGCAGCTTGGCAACATAGGCCGAGGCTTCCTCGGGCGAGCGGATATGCGGGCGCGAGACGATCTCCATCAGCGCAACGCCGGACCGGTTGAGATCAACATAGGTCGAATTGGGGTCGAGATCGTGGATCGACTTGCCGGCGTCCTGTTCCAGGTGCAGGCGCTCGATACCGACGGTGAAACGCGAACCGTCATCGCGCTCGCACTCGATCTCGCCCTCGCCCACGATCGGGAACTGGAACTGGCTGATCTGATAGCCCTGCGGCAGGTCGGGATAGAAGTAATTCTTGCGATCGAAGCGGGACCAGAGATTGATCTGGGCATTAAGGCCGAGACCGGTCTTCACGGCCTGCTCGACGACATGGCTGTTGATCACCGGCAGCATGCCCGGCATCGCCGCATCGACCAGCGACACCTGGGTGTTGGGCGCCGCGCCGAAGGCCGTCGCCGCGCCGGAGAACAGCTTGGCATTCGAGACCACCTGGGCATGGATCTCCAGACCCATGACAACTTCCCAGTCGCCGGTTGCGCCGGGCAGGATGTAGCTGTGATCACTCATCTCGATCTTCCTCGTCGTCATCCCATTTGGGACGCTCGTCTTCCGGCGTATTCATCGCCGCAACCAGGACCCGTCCCGCCATTGTGACAGTCAGGCCAAAAAACAAAAATCCGACCCCCGGTGTGACCAGGAGCACGGTCCACAGATTGCGCGGCTCCAGCTCGATCACGCCACGAAACACTACCGCCCCGGCCAGCAGGAGAAGCGCACCCAGCAGCAGGCTCGGGCGCGCCAGCTTCATGGCCGGGTGGACGGGTTCAGCCATTGGGCCGCCCCGTAAACACCTTCACCACGGCCAGCACCGACGCCAGGCCGAAACCGGTCAGAACCAGACCGAGTCCGAGCTGGGCGATAAAGCCGATGGACGGGAAATCCCCGGCACCAAAAGCCGCACCAACCATCACACCGCCGGAATAGGTGGTCGGCAGGCCGAAGGCGAGGCAAAGGATCGCGATCAGGATCATGAAGCCGGTATTGGGCTTCTTCGGCGGCTCCGGCGCGGGATCCGGGTCCGGGGCCGGGTTCGGCGTCGGGGTTTGCGGGTCTGTCATCAGCTCCACCAATTCTCCGGCTTGGCGACAAAGCCAGCCGAATCCTCGATCGCGGCGCCGACCTTGAACATGGTTTCCTCGTCCAGCGCCGGGGTGATGATCTGCAGGCCCAGCGGCAGGCCGTCCTTGTCGACACCGGCCGGGACCGACATGGCCGGCAGGCCGGCCAGGTTGGCGGTCACGGTGAAGACGTCATTGAGATACATGGCGATCGGATCGTCCGACTTGGACCCCAGCGCAAAGGCGGCGGACGGGGCCGACGGGGTCAGAACGGCATCGACTTTTTCAAACGCCTGTTCGAAATCCTGCAGGATGCGCGTGCGCACTTTCTGGGCCCGCAGGTAGTAAGCGTCGTAATAGCCGGCCGAGAGCACATAGGTGCCGATCATGATCCGGCGCTGGACCTCATGGCCGAAACCGGCGCCGCGCGTGTTCTCATAGGTCGCATTGAGGTTCTCCCCCTCCACGCGATTGCCATAGCGCATGCCGTCATAGCGGGCGAGGTTGGAGGACGCTTCCGCCGGCGCGACGATGTAATAAGCCGGCAGGGCGTATTTCGTGTGCGGCAGGGAGATGTCGACGATCTCGCAACCGGCCGCCTTGAGCCAGTCAATGCCCTTTTGCCAGACCTCGTCGATCTCGCCGGGCATGCCGTCAACGCGGTATTCCTTCGGCACGCCGATGCGCAGCCCCTTCACAGAACCGCCGACTGCCGCGACAAAGTCCGGCACGTCATTGGGCAGCGAGGTCGAGTCCTTGGGGTCGTGCCCGGACATGGCCTGCAGCATCAGGGCCGAGTCTTTCACCGTCTTGGCAAAGGGGCCGGGATGGTCGAGCGAGGAGGCAAAAGCCACCGTGCCCCAGCGCGAGGTGCGGCCATAGGTGGCCTTCACGCCGACCGTCCCGGTGAAGGCGGCCGGCTGGCGGATCGAACCGCCGGTATCGGTGCCGGTGGCACCAAAGCAGAGATCGGCTGCCACCGCCGCCGCGGACCCGCCCGAAGAGCCGCCCGGCGTCAACATTTCGCCGTTCGGGCCTTTCCAGGGATTGTTGACCGGGCCGGTATTCGCCGTCTCGTTCGACGAGCCCATGGCGAACTCATCCATCGAGGTCTTGCACAGGAAAACGCCGCCATTTTCCCAGAGCTTGGCGGTGACGCTCGATTCGTAAGTCGGCTTGAAGCCTTTAAGGATGTTCGAGGAGGCCGCCGTATCGACGCCTTCGACCGCGAACAGATCCTTGATCGCCAGCGGTGCGCCCTCGATGAGACCGCCCTCGCCACGCGCAAGCTTCTCGTCCGACGCCTTGGCCATGGCCAGCGTCTTGTCGGCATCAAAGGCCGTGAAGGCATTCAGCTTCGGCTGGGCCGCCTGGCACAGGGCAAGGCCTTCCGTCGCCAGTTCGACCGCGGACACCTCACGCGCCTTCAGCTTGGCGGTGATGTCGGACAGGGTGAGTTTGAAAAGCTCGCTCATGACCTACTCCACCGACTTGGGAACAACGAAGAAGCCTTCGTCGGAGCTTGGCGCATTGGCGAGGACCTTGTCGCGGCAATTGCCGTCGGTGACCACGTCCTCGCGCTGCGGCAGCGGGAATTTCACCGGGGTCGTCATGGCGTCGACGCCTTCGACATCGACCTCGTTGAGCTGTTCAATCCAGCTCAGAATGCCGTTGAGTTCACCGACCAGCGTGTCGATGCGATCGGTCGGTTCGGCAAGACAGGCGAGGCGCGCAATGCGCCGCACATCATCAGCAGTGACGGACATGGGAAATCACTCCGGATAGTCGAAGTCGTCTGAGTACCAACCGGTTTTCGCAGGTGCAAGAAAGCTTGACGGTGGCGCGTGCAAAGCGCATCCCGCAAACATGCCGATTGTGACGCTGGAAGACCTGCCCGACGGGCCCCTGATTGCCCTTGACCCGGGCACCAAGACCATTGGCGTGGCCGCCTGCGGCGCCTCGCGCGGCCTGTCGACCCCGGTGGAGACCATCAAGCGCACCAAATTCACCGCCGACGCGGAGCGCATCTTCGCGCTGCTGGAGGAGCGCCAGGCCACCGCCATCGTGATGGGCCTGCCGGTCAATATGGACGGGTCGGAAGGTCCGCGCGTCCAGTCGGTCCGCGCCATGGCCCGCAATCTGATGCGGCTGCGCGATCTGCCCATCGTCTTCCAGGACGAACGCCTCTCGACCTTCGAGGCCGAGGAAAAGCTGATCGCGGTCGGTGTGCGCCGGGACAAGCGCAAGGAAATCATCGACGCCCACGCCGCCGCCAACATCCTGCAAAGCGCCCTCGATCGGCTGGAGATGCTGCGCCCATGAATTTGATCATCTCGGCCCTGATCCCGGTCTTCGGGGTGATCTTTGTCGGCTGGCTCCTGCGCCGCTCGCACCTGCTGCCGGAAAACAGCTGGGCGCCGATCTCGCGGCTGGCCTATCTGGGCCTGTCCCCGGCCCTGCTCTTCTCGTCGATCAGCCATGCCGACCTGTCGAACATCCAGCTCGGCAGCTTCATCGGCGCGGCCGTGCTGGGCTTTCTCGGAATGGCGGCGATCACACTGGCCATCAAGCCGCTGCTGAAAATCCCGAACCCGACCTATACCAGCCTGTTCCAGGCGACCTGTCGCTGGAACGGCCTGCTGATCCTGGCCCTCGGCATCGCCCTGTTCGGCGAGGAGGGCGAGATCCTGGTGGCGCTGATCATGGTCGCCTCGATCCCGCTGGTGAACATGGAGTGCGTGGCGGCCCTGGCGGTGTGGGGCGATGGCGCGGCCCCACACTGGCGCTCGATCATCTATCGTATCCTGACCAACCCGCTGATCCTGGGTTCGGCCGCCGGCGGCATTGTCAATCTGGGCGGCATCCATCTGCCCGTGATGCTGACCGACACAGTCGACCTGATCGGGCAGGCCGCCCTGCCGCTCATCCTGCTCTCGGTCGGGGCCGGTCTCAACTTCACTGCCATGCGCGCCCGTCCGCGCCTTCTGGGCCTGTCGGTCTTCATCAAGCTGATGATCGGGCCGCTGGTTTTCTACGGCATCGGCACGGCGCTGGGCATTGAGGGCATCCCGCTGACCATCCTCCTCCTGACCGGGGCCTCACCGGGCGCGGCCTCGGCCTATGTTCTGGCCAAGGAGATGGGCGGCGACGCGCCCTATTCCGCCGGCGACATCACCGCCAGCGCGCTGTTCAGCTTCGTGACCATTCCGTTCTGGCTGTGGCTTTTGGGCTAGGCAGCCCTGCCCAAGGCGTCCGGACAGGCGCCGCTTGCCGGTTTCGCCCGATCGAACTAGGAATAAGGGCCGGGCTTGCTCCGACGAGCCGGGTTTTGGGGGAATGGCATGGCTTACAAAGGTGCACTCTCTAGGCGCTCGTTTCTGATGCGGGTGACCGGCAGCGTATTGGCGGTGGGCACCGGCGCACTGATCAGCGGTGAAGCGACAGCCCAAACCTATACCGGCGTTTAGGACTCCGATGGCGGGGCCTATGCGGATCGGGCCGGGTATGGACGCAGCGGCGGCGCGCGCGCAGGCGGCTCCGGCCTGACCGATAATGACAGCGGTGGCTCCGCTGATCCTGTCGGTAATGGCCGTGGATCAGGCGGCGCTGGCGCACAGGGCATTTCCGACCAGGACAGTGGTGCGACGGCAGATCCGGCCGGTCAAGGGCGCGGACCGACAGCCCAGCGCCCGGCTAAACCGGACGGCCCGATCGAAGCCCCAACAACGGATACAGAAGTGCTCCCGAGACGTCAGAGCACCCACAGATACCGCTAGCCGTCGGCGCCGGACTTAACTTCACCGCCATGAAGGCCCGCCCGCGGCTTCTGCCCCGCTCGGTCTTCATCACCATCCCGTTCTTACTTTGGTTGTTGGGCTGAGCCCTTCGCCGCGCAGACAAGCAGATTGTCATCCCGGCCGAAGGTCAGGGCCCAGATCATACCGCCAAGCCAGGCTCAACCCGAACTTCGCCGGCATGACGATGAGCGGGTAATCTAATCCCCCAGACAATACCGCTCCCCTTCATCCGCCAGGTTGAACCCGGCCGACTCGACCACATCCCGCTCCGGCGCATCGGGAAAGCGCACGAGATTGGTGTGGTTGAAATGGATGAAGCGGATCTTGGCCCGCTCGCCGGCCGGCAGGTCGGCGAAGCGCTCCATCGAATGCGTGATGAAGGGATGCGGGAAGCCGGACATATCGCGACCGGGTATCTCGCCATTGGCGAAGAAGGTCGCGTCGAGATAGGCGACATCCACCGTGGCGATGAGATCCTCGATCCGCATCGCCGCGCCATCCTCCCATGTGTCCCACTCTTCCCAGCTGTCGATATCCGGCAGGAAGAGCGCCGAGCGGTCCGGTCCGGCGATGTGATAGCCGACGACCTCGGTATATTCCTGACGGTGCGGGACCTCGAAGGCGGTGACGCGGAACCCGCCAAACTCGACCGGCACGCCGGCACGCAGGTCTTCCAGCTCGATATTGTCGTAGCGGACCAGCTGGTCCCACGGCCCATTGGCAAACAGGAAGGCCGACATGGAGGGCATGGCATAGACCGGTACATCACGCGCGCCCATGCTTTCATGGCCGAAGAACATCAGACCGGTGTAATGGCCGATATGACCATGGGTCAGGAAAACCCCGTCCAGTCCGGGGCGGGCCTCGACCGGCATCACCTGGTCGAGCCGCCAGAGCTGTTCGCGAATGTCCGGCGTCGCCTCGAACAGGACACGCTCGCCGCGCTCCCGATCGACGATCGCGACCGAGGTCGCCAGCCGCCGCAGCGACGGGTCCTCCCAGGCCGGATCGGCGCTATTGCCCAGCTGCGGCGCACCGCCATCCTGGCCTACGCCGAGAACGACAAGTTCGACAGAGCAGCTCGCGGCTTCCGTGTCGACTTGCGCAGAGACAGGCGCTTCAGCGGCGAGGATCAGGGCGCCCAGCGCCAGTGTGTGAATCTTCATGGTGTGAACGAGACGAAAGCCCGGCGCGCAGGTCAAGGGCCAATCAATCCCTGCGACCGTGCTACGCCGATTTACGGCGAAGAAGGAGGCCATGGAAATCCGAAACGACCTGCGGCGACATCCCGACAAGTGATGCATGGCCGGGTGGGCGCCAAGGCGCCTCCTGCAACACCGGCCCCCTCCCTTGCTCCCGCCCCCAACTCCCCCTATACCGCCGCAGGACGTATCTGTGTGCCCTTGGCGACCCAGGAGACGGGATGAGCCGCGCGGAATTTTCCTACGACTTCCCCCACCGCCACCTTGTTTCGGTGGCCGACCTCAACCCCGTTGATATCCAGATCATCTTCGAGCGCGCGGCGCATCACCTGGCGGTCAACCGGACGCCGGACAAGCGCACCGACGTGCTGCGCGGGCTGACCGTGCTCAACCTCTTCTTCGAAGCCTCGACACGGACGCAAGGGTCGTTCGAGATGGCCGGCAAGCGGCTCGGGGCCGATGTGGTGAATTTCGCGGTCGCCAGCTCGTCAGCGTCCAAGGGCGAAAGCCTGTCGGACACGGCGCGGACACTGGCGGCAATGAAGCCGGACATCATGGTGGTCCGACACCCGGCCACCGGCGCACCGCAATTCCTCGCTGACCGCACCGGGCTGTCGGTCGTCAATGCCGGTGACGGCATGCATGAACACCCGACCCAGGCCCTGCTCGACAGCTTCACCCTGTCCCAGCGCTGGGGCTCGGTCGGCGGTCGCCGCATCCTGATTGTCGGCGATATCCTGCATTCGCGCGTGGCGCGCTCGAATATCGGCCTCCTGAACATTCTCGGCGCCGAGATCCGCCTGTGCGCCCCGCCGACCCTCTTGCCCTCCGATGTCGACCAGTGGGGCTGCGATGTCTTCCACGATCTCGACGAGGCGCTGAAGGGCTGCGATGCCGTCATGGCGCTGCGCCAGCAACGCGAACGCATGACCGGCGGTTTCGTGCCCTCCGAGCGCGAGTTCTTCCATCTCTTCGGTCTTACCCATGAGCGTCTCGAAGTGGCCTCGCCCGATGTCCTGGTGATGCACCCCGGCCCGATGAATCGCGGCATCGAGATCCACACCAAGCTGGCCGATGATCCCGAGATTAGCGTCATCCTCGACCAGGTCGAGAGCGGCGTCGCGGTGCGCATGGCGATCCTCGAACTGATCGGCGCGAATATCCGCAAGGAGGCCGCGGCATGAGCACCAGCCTCGCCATCATCAATGCCCGCCTCGTCGACCCGGCCTCCGGCCATGACGGTCCCGGTGGTGTCCTGGTCGAGGACGGCGTGATCGCCCAGATGGGCGGCGATCTCGATCTCGAGGCGGCAGAGACGGTGATCGATGCCAAGGGCTGCATCCTCGCCCCGGCCCTGATCGACCTGCGCTGCGCCAAGGAACCGGCCCTGACCCCGGATGGCGAGACGCTGGACACGCTGTGTGCCGCAGCGATGAGCGGTGGTTTCGGCACCATCGTGCTGGCGCCCAATTCCCGCAGCCCGCTGGACAAGGCAGATGGCTTTGCCGGCATGTCGCGCGGGCTCAGCCAGCGCAGCGTCCGGGTCCTGTCAGCCTGTGGCGCAACCCAGGCCCTCGCCGGCGAGCAGATGGCCGAGATCGGCCTGATGGTGCGCGGCGGTGCCGTCTATGCCGGACAGGGCGACCGACCGATCGCCGATACGCGGCTGATGCGGCGCCTTTTGTCCTACAGCAGCCAGTTCGATATCTGGCTGGCCTGTCGCCCGGCCGATGCCCACCTGTCGGCCGGCACCGTGGCACTGGAAAGCGACTGGTCAGCCCGGGTCGGCATCCCGGCGGAACCGGCGGTCTCCGAACGCATCGCCATCGAGCGCGACGCGGCGCTGGCCGAGCTGTCCGGCGGAAAGCTGATGATCGACCGCCTGTCGACCGCCGCCGGTCTCGACGCGCTGCGCCATGTGCGCAGCCGCGATCTCGAGATCGCCGCGACCGTGGCGGTGGCCCACCTGACGCTCAACGAAGTCGATGCCGGCGGGCTCGACAGTGCCTTCCGCATGGATCCCCCGCTGCGCAGCGAAGCCGACCGGCTGGCACTGGTCGAAGCGGTCGCCGCCGGTGAAATCGATGCCATCGTCTCGGATCATCGCCCGACCCCGTTCGATGACAAGGGCGAACCCTTTGCGCTGGCCATCGCCGGAACCCTGAGCCTCGAAACCATGCTCGGCGCGATGCTCGGCCTGGTGCATGACGGCGAACTGTCGCTGCTTGACGCGCTGCGTGTGATGACCAGCGGTCCGGCCGATATTCTCGGTTTGCCGCAGGGCCGGATCCGGGTCGGTGCGCCGGCTGATCTCATTCTCATCGACGGCGACAAGCCGTGGGTCTGTCAGCCCGATGGCTTTGCCTCGGCGCGCGGTAATTCGGCCTGGGCCGGACGCCGTTTCCAGGGACGGGTCTTGCAAACCATCGTCGCCGGGGACACATTATACAACTCTTAGGTGTAGATTGACATGACCGCTCTTCTGATCGCGCTCTCCGCCGCCGGTGGCTATCTCTTCGGCTCCATCCCTTTCGGACTGGTGCTGACCCGCATGGCCGGGCTGGGCGATATACGCGCCATCGGCTCGGGCAATATCGGCGCCACCAATGTGCTGCGTACCGGCCGCAAGGACCTCGCGGCCCTGACCCTCATCCTTGACGCCGGCAAGGCCGGCATCGCGGCCGCCGCCTTCGGCTATTTCTTCGGTACCACGGCCGGCCTTGTTGCCGGCGGCTTCGCCTTTGCCGGCCATTGCTTCCCGGTCTGGCTCGGCTTCAAGGGTGGCAAGGGTGTCGCGACCTTTGTCGGCACCATGCTGGTCGTGTTCTGGCCGGTCGGCCTCGCGGTTATAGCGACCTGGCTGATCATGGCTGCCATTTTCCGGATTTCCTCTCTCGCTGCCCTGGCCGCCGCGATGGCGGCGCCTTTTGCCGCCTATCTGTGGGGGCGGGCGGACGTTGCCCTGATGGCCGGCGTGCTGACCGTGCTGATCTACTGGCTCCACCGCGCCAATATCAGCCGCCTGCTCAAGGGCGAGGAGCCGCGCATCGGTGGCAAGAAGGACGCGGCCGGTACCGATGGTGATCAGGACGCTGACGAGCCGGACACGCCCGCCTCATGACAGAGGCGGGGCCCAGCCACACCGAACGGGTGATGTGGCTGCGCCTCGCGCGGACAAGCGGACTGGGCGCGACTGGCTTTGCCCGCGCCATTGCCCGCTATGGGGACGCCGAAACGGCCCTCGGCGACCTGCCGGCCCGCGCCCGTGCCGCCGGTCACCGCCGACTGGATATCCCCGGCCCGGACCGCATCGAAGCCGAGCTCGACCAGATCGAGCGCGCCGGTGCCCGCCTTATTACCGGCCTTGACCCCGTCTACCCGGCCCTGCTCGCCGCCATCCCCGGTCCACCACCGGCGATCATCGTGCGCGGAGACCTGTCGCTGCTGAAGCGCCCGGGCTGCGCCCTGGTCGGAGCCCGCAACGCCTCGGCCGTCGGGCTGCGCTTTGCCCGCGAGCTGGCACACGGGCTGGGCCGCGAAGACCTCGTCATCATCTCCGGCCTGGCCCGCGGCATAGACGGGGCCGCCCATGCCGGTGCGATCGAGAGCGGGACGATTGCGGTTCTCGCTGGCGGGATCGATCATATCTATCCACCCGAGCACGCCGCCCTGCACGAACGCATTGGTGAGACCGGCCTCCTTCTGTCGGAAATGCCACTGGGACGAACGCCCACGGCGCGGGATTTCCCGCGTCGAAACCGGCTCATATCCGGTCTGGCGCTTGGCACGCTGGTGGTCGAAGCCGCACTGCGGTCCGGCTCGCTGATCACCGCCCGCTATGCCGGGGAGCAGGGCCGCGAGGTGATGGCGGTGCCCGGCTCACCGCTCGACCCGCGCGCCCGCGGTTCCAACCAGCTCCTGCGCGATGGCGCCCACCTGATCGAGAGCGTCGACGATGTCCTCGCCATCCTCTCGCAAGCCCGTCCACCTGCAGCGCCGGGCTGGCAGGTCCAGGACATCGAGCCCGAAGTACCGGGCAACCTGTTCGACGATGACGGACCCGATGGCGCGCTTGAGGACGCGCTCGACGCCGCTGCCGCCGAACCGGACAGTGAGCCAATCGCAGACGGCGGAGACTCGCCGTCCCTCGCGCCACTTGAGCGGCTGCGGGCCCTGCTGTCGCCCGCCCCGGTCTCCGGTGATGAACTCGCCCGGGCGGCGCAGCTTCCGGTCGGCGAGGTTCAGGCCATGCTGATGGAGCTGGAGATGAGCGGCGAGATCGCAACACTGCCGGGCGGCCTTGTTCAGCGTCGGCGCCAGAGCTGATCGAGCCGGGAGGCCTCCATCTCGACGTAATTGGCGGCCAGTTCGATCAGGCACGCACTCTGTCCATAGCCTTGATGGAAAGCGTCCTCGCTGAGGCGGCGCAAGGCCAGTGACAGGCGATCGGAGTCAGCGGTCAGGGGCCGAACGCCGGGCAACGGATGACCGAACAGATCATGACCGGGCCTGCTGTTTCGCGACACCTCTGCCTCCCTTGCCAAATCGAAGCTAGGGCAAAAATTGCGAAAACACAACCTTGGGTTATTTCCGATCAGGATCCGAGGTGATGGAGCAGCAGGTCGCGGGCCTCCTGGACCTGACGGGCAAGGGCTGCCGATCCCTCACCGGTATCGGGATGGAGCTTTTTCATCAGGCGTCGATGCGCGTCACGTATCGCTTCACGATCAGCGTTCTCGTCGACCCCGAGAATCTCGCGCGCCTCCGCAAGGCTCATTCCGCTGGTCATCCCCGAGCGACCCGACCGTCCCTGTCCCGATGCCCCGGACTGGCCGTCACGGCCAGAGCCCGGGCGACCGCCCCGCAGGACCTCGCCGAGCATGCCGAGACCGAACAGTCCGATCGGTCCGCCGAGAATGATCCCGCCGCGCAGCGAGATGATCGCACCCGCCAGCAGCGCCCCGCCGCCGAGCAGGACACGGACCAGCCGCGCCGCCTTGGCGGTCTTCTGCCGCGAAAACCACCAGGCCGCTCCCAGCAGGGCCAACAGGGCCAGGGTTCCAAGCGCGATAGGAGCCATCAGAACGGGATGGCCTCGCCCTGCAGTCCGGGCAATTTGAGCACGATCAACAGGTCACGCAGCTCCTGACGGGCCGCAACATGGCTCATGGTAAAGGTCACGCTCGACCCGTTTTCGGTCAGGTCGAGCAGGGTCAGTCCCAGCGGGAAGAGTTCGCGATAGATGACCCGTTCGGCAAAGCCCGGCGCAAGCCGGAAGCCGATCCGCTGCGAGAGCATTTTCAGCCCCTCGCCGACGCGGCGCTTGTTGCGCGCATCGAGCATGGAAATCCGGTTCCGCATCACGACCCAGTCGATCGAGCGTTTCTCCAGCTGGGCCTTGCGCTTGCGGCACTCCCACAGCATTTCTGAATACACACTGGGCTTGCCGACCTGATAGGTCTCGGGGTCAATCTCGGCGAGCAGGTCGAAATCGACAAAACTGTCATTGACCGGCGTGATCACCGTATCGGCGCTGGAATGAGCGAGCCGCGAGTACAGCGTATCGGCGCCCGGCGCGTCGATGATGATAAAGTCGCAATTGGTCTTGAGCCGGGTCAGCGCCTCGGAGAAACGCTCGGTTTCCTCGGCTTCGATCAGATCGAGATCACGCTGGGCGCTCGGCGTGAGAATGACTTCCTCCGGCCGCGGCAGCGACAGGCCATGACGCTCGCACCAGCGCTGACGGTTCGACAGATAGCGACCAAAACTGCGCTGGCGCAGATCCAGATCGATCGCCCCGACGGTCTTTCCCATCCGAAGGAGGGCGACCGCGAGATGCATGGCGACCGTGGATTTTCCCGCACCGCCCTTTTCATTGCCGACGACAATGATATGCGCCGCGCGGACACCCTCGCGGACCCGACCCAGCGGTCGTGCAGGCAAACGAAAACCGGTCTGACTTGTCATCATGCCTCAAATCCAGGCCACGTATCCTACACGCCAGATCCCTGCGCACAGATAGCGATTCTAGTCGCTCGCAGCCGAGGCCATATCCGCCATGCGCCGACCGGAGAAGTCAACCACGGCACAGTACTCACCGGTCGCAATCAAGGCCCGACAGACAGTGCGGGCCTCGTCGGCGGTATCGAACGGTCCGGCCTTGAGTCTCAGATAGCGCCCCTGCCCGGCAATTTCGACTTCGCTGAGACGCGCGTCGAGGCTGCCGAGGAGATCGCCATGCGCGCTGACCAGTTCGCCCCAGCCCTCGCGGGCGGTCTCGACGCCGCGATAGGAAGCCAGATGGACAGCGTGCCGCAGACTTGGCGCATCGACCATGTCCGCAGGGGGCGGCGGTAGGTCTGCGGCAATCGCAGGCCGGACATCGGGCACTGTCGGCGTCTCGTCCGGCGCGTTGAGCGCCATGATCGCATCAGCCAGCGCCCGCAGCTCCGGCGAAACACCGTCAACCGCCTCGGGGTCGAAGCGGGCGAGATGGGCCAGCTCCCGGGATACCGCGTCGGCCAACTGGGCGTTCCGCGTCGGGGCGATGGCGGCCTCGCGCTCGATGGTCGCGGCGGTTTGCGGCGCAGAGGGCGTCGCGCATCCGGCGACGCTCAGGGCTGCTAGAAAAACAATCAGTCGTTTCATGTCATTATCTATAGACGAATTCCCATCGCTTGCCTCTATCATCGCTTATGATAATCCCCAAGCGACCGGTTTTGTGGACCCCTTCATGATCACGCAGCAAATACCGCATGCCACCACCATCTCCGCCCTGCGCACGCGGGTGCGCAGCTGGCGCGATGACCGGCTGAGCGTCGGCTTCGTGCCGACCATGGGCGCCCTGCATGACGGTCACATCTCGCTCGTCCGGCTGGCCAAGGCGCAGTGTGACCGCGTGGTCACCAGCATCTTCGTCAATCCCAAGCAGTTCGCGCCGGGCGAAGACCTCGACGCTTATCCGCGCACGCTGATGGATGATGCGGAGAAGCTGACCGATGCCAAATGCGACCTGATCTACCTGCCGACCCCGGAGATCATGTATCCCGAAGGATATTCCGCAGGCGTCACCCTGAAGGGTCCGGCGCTCGGCCTCGAATCGGCCGCCCGCCCGCACTTCTTCGACGGCGTGGCGACCGTGGTCGCCAAGCTCTTCAACCAGGTCCGGCCCGACATGGCCTTCTTCGGCGAGAAGGATTACCAGCAATTGCTGGTCATCCGGCAGCTGGTTAAGGACCTGGATATCCCGGTCGAGATCCTGGCCGGCGAAACCGGGCGCGACCGCGACGGGCTCGCCCTGTCCTCGCGCAACGCCTATCTCGATGCCGACCAGCGCCGCCGGGCCGGGCAGCTCAACGTGATCCTCAAGGAGTTTGCCGCGGCACTGGAAGCGGGCACCGGCCACAAGGCGGCGCGCGAGATCGCATACACCGCCGCCAGCGAGACCTTCGACAGCGTCGACTATATCGAAGCGCGCTGCGCCGCGACGTTGGCCGAACCCGGAGACGGACCGATCACGCAGCCGGCACGTGTCCTTGCAGCAGTCAGGTTGGGTTCAACTCGCCTGATTGACAATCGGGCAGCCAAACCGCCAGCCTGACGCCGCAGCCGGCTTCGCTGGCAGCCAGTCATTACCGGGGGGAGACCCGCCTCATGTTCGCCCGCACCCTTCTTGCCTTAGCCCTGTGGGGCGGTCTGCCACTCGTCGCCTGCGCTCAGGCGCCGGAGATCATCCGGCCGGAAGTCGTGGCCCGCTACCCGCATGACGCCAACGCCTTCACCCAGGGCCTTTTCATCCATGACGGCGAGCTCTACGAGAGCACCGGACGGGTCGGTCAGTCGAGCCTGCGGCGGGTCGATCTGGAGACCGGTCTGGTCCAGCAAAGCACCGCCATCGCGCCGCCGATCTTCGGCGAGGGCTCGACCCGGATCGGCGACGAGATCTTCATGCTCAGCTGGGTCTCCGAGCGCGGCTTCATCTTCGATGCCGAAACCTTCGAGCAAATCGACACTTTCAGCTATCCCGGCGAAGGCTGGGGCCTGACCCATGACGGCACTCACCTCATCCTTTCCGACGGCACGCCGGAGCTGCGCTTCCTCGATCCGGAAACGATGACGCTCGATCACTCGATCAATGTGACGCTCAATGGACGCGCGGTACGGCGGCTGAACGAGCTGGAATGGATCGACGGCATGATCTGGGCGAATATCTGGGAGACCCGCTCCATCGTCCGGATTGATCCACAGACCGGCGTGGTCGACGCCATGATCGACCTTACCGCCATCATTCCGCCGGAAGTCGACGGCCGCCGCGACGCGGTCGCCAACGGTATCGCCTGGAATGCCGAGACCGGTCAGATCTACGTCACCGGAAAGCTGTGGCCCGCCCTGTTCGAAATCCGCTTGCCGGATGCCAGTGACGACTAGACCGCGAGAACCCACATGCGCCTGCTATCGGCCAGACTTGATCGCCCGTCCCTCACCTACTGGATCGCCTTGGGGCTGACCGGGCTGATAGTGGCCTATATGGGGATATGGACGATTGGCGTGCTTGCCGTCCTGTTGACCGACTCGACCAGTCAGATGTTCGGCGTCAGCCTGCGTGATGTTATCCGATATACACAGGCCATCGATCTGGTCCTGTTTTTCGCCGCGACCAGCGCCTTCGCCCTGACCTTTGCCCTGCTCTGCACGCGGCGCGCGATCAGTGCCGTCTCGCTCGGCGCCGCGATCATGTTGCACTTTGCGCTGTGGATCAGACTGACCACCAATCCCGTCTATGACGCCCCCATCGCGTTGCTGGTCATCGCGATCGAAGTTGTTGACCTGTTGTTGATTTTGCGACTGAGCCAGCGCCAGGCACGCCGTTAGGGCGGCATCCTACCAGGCGCCCAGCTCCAGCAATTTCGCCCGCAGCTCGCCCGGAAGCCCGTCGCCGCCCTCACCGCCACCACCAATATCGCGCGGGGCATCCTCGGGCTTGAGATAGCGCCAGCCCTGGAAGGGCCGACGTGGCGCGTTGGCGGTACGGATGATCTCGGGCGACATCAGGATGGCACACCGCTTGATCCCGTCACCGCCGGTCACCTGTTCCAGCGAAATGATCTCGGACCGGCACTGGATCGCGCCGCCCATCACCCAGTAGAGCGATCCACCGGCCTCGACCTCGTCCTTGCGGGCGGGGAACATGCGCGTCACATGCATCGCCACCTCCGGCTCACCGGCCGCCCGGCGCGCCGCCATTTCGCGGTCGCGATAGGCTTCCAGTTCCTCGACCGAGGAAACACCAACGCAGAGTTTGACGATGTGAATAGTCATGGCCCAGCAGTTAGGGCGACTCCGGGCCAGGGTCAAAGCCCGTCCGCCGGGCGCTTTCGCTGGACAGCGCGGCGCGCGACCGCCTTACTGCGGTGATGCCCCGTTCAGCGACAAAAGATCCGGCCCGTATTGCCCGCACCACACTGATTATCCTGTGCGGGCTGCTTCTCCTGGTGCCGCTCTTCTTCGTCGGTCAGATAGGGCTGCACCGGCTCGGCCTGCCGGAATTCAATGCCTTTGGCCGCGATGGCCAGAATCTGCTCGCCAACACGCCGACCGTCTCGCTCGTCGCGCCCTTCATCCGGATCCCGTTGCTGATCCTGACCGTGATCCTGTTGTTTCGAGCGCCGCAGGGTGCGGCGGCCTGCTTCGTGCTGGCCACAGCGGTCCACCTTGTCAGCTGGGTGAGCATCCTCACCAACGCCTACTTCACCTTGCCCACAGGCTACATCACCCTGGCATTGGAAGCGGCCGCGCTTTACCTGTTCGTGCGCTACCCGGCGCTGCGAACGCCGCGGCCCGCGACAGGCCACAGCGAGACGCAAACCGGCTAGCCGGCAGCGCCGTCAGGCCGCCTGGCGATTGATGAAACCGTCCGGCGCATCAGGGTCGATGTCAAACGTGCGTTCCGACTTCGGCATCGGGCGCGCGGTCTCGCCAAACAGGCGGATCTTGAGTTTGATGGCAAAGCTGAGGGCCCGCTTCATCAGGGCACCAAGGCCATCCGTCCGGGTCTCCTTGGGCACATAGCCGAACTGGCGACGCAGGACGCCATTCGCGAAAAGCACCGAATTCTGCAGCCGGGATTGCGGCGTCGAGATCTCGAACGGCACCGAGACATTCACGCCCGACTGGTTCTCGATCCGGTGCGGCGCATGAAGCGGCCAGTTGGCGGCCATGCCGGGATGCAGGTCGACGGTGAAGGCATCCTTGTCCCACGCCGGGTCAAACGGGATGTCCTCGGTCTTGTCATGATGCAGCACGGCCTCGACATCATCGGTGTTGAGATAGGGCAGCTTGGGCGGATAGGTGCGGAAGCGTTTCACGCCGCGCATGTGCCACAGCATGGTCTCGGAGACGTCCGAGTGCAGGAAGACCTGGGCCGATGGCGAGGAGATCAGGATACCGGCCTCGGCAACCAGCGGCCGGAAGGACGGGTCGGCCTTCTTCATGTCGGCCAGCATGGCGTCATAGATCGGGCGATATTCGGGATCCTGGTCCATGGCATGTCGCAGATTGATCCACAGCTTGCCCTTGCGAACGGCCTCGATCAGCTCCAGCCCGGACAGCGCGCCCGGATCACCAGCCCGCCAGCTGTCATGGTCGGTCGCATCATCGCCCATGGTGCAGAAATCGATCATGTCACGCGGGTGACGCTCGATCAGAGCGGCCAGGGCCACGTCGGAAAAGGCGTGATGTTCATGATAGTTATGGCGAACGGTCACCGGCTGGTGGCGAAACTTGCGCTTCGCATCATCCGACCAGGTCGACCTGAACTGATCCATATAGGTGTCACGCATTGATCCATCTCCCGTGATGTCTCCCGTGAAGGAGCAAGAGATGTGCCGGGTTCGCGTGTGGGGGGATAAGTGGGGCTGTCTTGTCATGACAGCGTGTCACGACGTCGGCCAACGGCCGGACCCGTCCATACCTGGCTTGCCGGGAGCCCGATACGGCCCGCTGGCTGACAAGCCAACAATGGATCAAAGCGCTCGCGCGCTATCTCAACGGGGCGCCCTGGATCGTGTCACTCAGGCCGCCACCACCTCGTCCAGCGCCTCCAGCGCGACCAGTACATCGCCTTCAGCCACCTGACCGCCCGTCTCGACGGTCAGCTCGCCAATCACCCCGTCGCGCGGTGCGGCCAGCGCGTGTTCCATTTTCATGGCTTCCAGCACGACCAGGGCCTGACCCTTGGTCACGCTGTCGCCAGCCTTCACGTGCACGGCCAGAACCTTGCCCGGCATCGGCGCCTTGATCACGTCGCCGGCTTCCAGCGCATCGGCGGCGGCTTCCGGATTGTCATAGGCAAACAGGGTCGACCGTCCCTGACAGGAGACCAGCATGCCGGCCTCGAGCGCTTCGCAGACCGCGCTGACCACCTCGCCATTGACGTGGGCGGTGAAGCTATAGCCCTGGTCGAGATTCTCCAGCGACAGGGCGCGCAGCTCGGCTGTCTGCCCGAGCGCCGTGACGGTGAGGCTGCGCGGACCCCGGCCAAGCGCAGTGGTGAACGTCTCCTCGCCCACCACAAAACGATGCTCGAGACGCGGCGAGGCGTTGAGACGCCAGCCATCGGCCGCCTCGAACGGGTCGAGGCTACCGCCCAGGACCGGACGCAGGTCGAGCGCGCCAAGCACGGCAAAGGCGGCATCGGCCGGATTGACGGCGGCCGGGACCAGCGCGTCGATATTGGCCTCGATGAAGCCGGTCGACAGGCGCGCGGCGAGGAAGTCCTCGTGCAGCACTGTGCGACGCAGGAAAGCGGCATTGGTGCGCACCGGATAGACGATGAGATCGTCGATCATCTCCGCGAGCGCGTGCGCCGCTTCGAGGCGGCTTTCGCCGCGGGCGATCAGCTTGGCGATCATCGGATCGTAGAAGAGCGAGACCTCGCCGCCCTCCTCGACCCCGGTATCGACCCGGCGACCGGCGGCGGTCTCAGGGAATTCGAGGCGCTCCAGTGGGCCGGTCGAGGGCAGGAAGCCGGCAACCGGGTCCTCGGCATAGAGGCGCGCTTCCATGGCATAACCCGAGAGCCGGATCGTGTCCTGCTCCGGCACGGAACCCCCGGCGGCGACCTTGAGCTGAAGCTCGACGAGGTCGAGGCCTGTGACCATTTCGGTGACTGGATGTTCGACCTGCAGGCGGGTATTCATCTCCATGAAGAAGAAGCCGTCCTCGCGCAGGGCGCCGGATCCGTCGACGATGAACTCCACCGTGCCGGCGCCGACATAATTCACGGCCCGGGCGGCATTGATCGCGGCAGAGCACATGGCCTGGCGGACATTCGGCGTCATGCCCGGCGCCGGGGCCTCCTCGATCACTTTCTGGTGACGCCGCTGCAGCGAGCAGTCACGCTCATAGAGGTGGATCACGCGGCCGCGGCTGTCGCCAAAGACCTGGACCTCGATATGGCGCGGATTGGTGATGAATTTCTCGATCAGAACGCGGTCATCGCCAAAGCTTTTCGAGCTCTCGCGCTTGCAGCTATCGAGCGCGGCGAGGAAGTCCTCGGCGGCCTCGACCTTGCGCATGCCCTTGCCGCCGCCGCCGGCGACCGCCTTGATCAGGACCGGATAACCGATCCGCCCGGCCTCGGCGGCGAGATGGGCCGGCTCCTGGTTTTCACCGTGATAGCCCGGCGTGACCGGCACACCGGCCTTTTCCATCAGCGCCTTGGCCTGGTCCTTGAGACCCATGGCCCGGATCGCCTCGGGGGACGGACCAACGAAGATGATGTTGTTCTTGGCACAGGCTTCCGCGAAGCCCGCACTCTCGGACAGGAAGCCATAGCCCGGGTGGATGGCATCGGCGCCGGTGACGATGGCGGCCTCGATGATCTTGTCGGCCAGGAGGTAGCTCTCCGAGGCCGGGGCCGGGCCGAGCAGGATCGCCTCATCGGCCTCGCGGACATGGGGCGCTTCGGCGTCCGCCTCGGAATAGACGGCAACGGTACGGATCCCCATCCGCTTGGCGGTCCGCATCACGCGGCGGGCAATCTCGCCGCGATTGGCGATCAGAAGGGTCTTGATCATGAGCCTGTCATCCCCGTGGTCTGGTGTCGTCCCGTGATGGGTCTTTGCGTCGGTATTGCACAGCGGCCACGAGGACGAAACTGATGATCATCAGAAGGTACCAGCTGCCCAGCTTGGCCAGCGACACCATGTGCCAGTCCGCCTCCTGCCCCGGATAGGACCAGGCACGGGCCAGGGTGCCCAGATTCTCGGCGAACCAGATGAACAGCGCGACCAGTCCGAAACCAACCACCAGCGGCATCGGCCGGTAGGCCTCGTCGGGCCGGAACCAGATCACACAGCGGCCATAGATGAAAGCGGTCGCGACGAACAGGAAAAGCCGGATATCGGGCCCGAAATGATGCGTGAAGAAATTGATATAAACCGCTGTCGCCAAAGCGAATTGCAGCCATAGATTCGGAAAGCGGTCGAATCGGAAATCGAAGATGCGCCAGACCCGCGCGATGTAGGATCCGACCGCCGCATACATGAAGCCGGAGAACAGCGGCACGCCGGCAATGCGCAGCAGGCTCTCCTCGGGATAGACCCAGCTGCCGGCCGCCGTCTTGAAGATTTCCATCACCGTGCCGACAACATGGAAGACGGCAATCACCCGCGCCTCTTCCAACGTCTCCAGCCGGGTGACCAGCAGGGCGACCTGGATCAGGATGGCAAACAGGGTGATCGCGTCATAGCGCGCCAGCGGGGCGGTCTCGGGATACCAGAGCCAGGTCGCGACCAGCATGGCCAGCATCAGCCCACCGAACAGGCAGGCCCAGGCTTGCTTGATGCCGAAGCTGACAAACTCGAAAACCGCCAGTGTCCACGGCCCGCGGACCCACCAGGCCCGCAGCGCGGCGCGCCGGGCGTGCAGCCAGGCGCGCGGATCGGCTCTCCCGGTCAGACGCCCCTACTCCGCCCAGCTCGGCTTGCGGCGCTCCAGGAAGGCGCTGAGACCTTCCTTGCCCTCATCCGAGGCGCGGCGGCGGGCGATCGCCTTGGCGGTATGGACGGCGAGACCGTGATTGATCTCCTGATCGGTCACATCATCGACCAGCTTCTTGGCATCGGCGACGGCGCCCGGCGCTGCCGAAAAAGCCAGCTTGGCGAGATGTTCTTCCATCAGTGCCATCTCGTCCTCATTCTCGACGACATATTGGGCGAGACCGATCTGGTGCGCGAAGGTACCATCAAAGCCTTCACCCGAGGCAAACAGGGCGCGCGCCCAGCGCGGGCCGATGGCGCGGATGACGAAGGGCGAGATGGTCGCCGGGGTCAGGCCGAGGCGGACTTCGGAGAAGCGGATCTTGGCGTCCTTCATGACAATCCCGACATCGCAGGCGGCCAGCAGGCCGGCACCGCCGCCCATCGCCGCGCCCTGGACCAGGGCGACGGTGAGTTGCGGCAGGTCGTAGAGCCGCTTGAGCATGGTGGCGAGCGCCATCGCATCCTCTTCATTGTCGGCCTCGGTGTAATGCGCCGCCGCCTTCATCCAGTCGAGATCGGCGCCCGCCGAAAAGCTGCCGCCATTGCCACGCAGGAAGACGATCCGGACCTCATCGCCATTGGCGCGCAGGGTCTCGAACGTGTCGGACAGCTGGGCGATCACCTCGGCATTGAAGGCATTGTGCTTGTCGGGACGGTTGAGCGTGACCACGGCCACACCGGCCGGGCTGACATCAAGCAGGACGGGGGCATCGGACATGGCGGTCTCCACGGGGTCGCGAACACATGAATTCAATCCCCTAGGCTTAGTCCTCTCGGGCGGCAGCAACAAGTCGGGAGGTCATTCTCGTCGCAACCCGGCACCGGCGAAGCGCCGACCGATGCCGGTCGCAGAGGCGCAAAGAAAACGGGCCGCCGGTATCCCGGCAGCCCGCAATTCCTCCGGCCCGGCCCCGCCCCAAACGGTTCCGGACGGGTATCAGTCCCTCGCCGCGGTCAGTCGCCGCGGAAGACCAGGCCCTTGATAATCGACAGGATGATGATGGCCACGAAATAGCCGATCGCCAGCGCGCCGAGATAGAGCTGATAGGGTGTCTGTGTGAACAGCTGACCGAACGCCATGATGTCGAAATCGCCGGCACCACCGCCGCGCACCATCGGCATCACCACATCGACGATGATGTGAATGATCACGCCGACCACGGTGAAGATCAGGATGGCCCCGAATTCACGCATGAGAAGCGCCAAAACAAGCGCAATAACGCCCATCTGGATACCCAGCGGCATCCAGTTCACGACCGTGCCGTCACCCGCATTCGCCAGCAGGCCCGGCATGAAGAAATCAATAGCGGGCTGGATATAGCCCATGATCTGATCGATAAATTCCATTATGCGGTCCCCTTCCGCCAAAAAACGCTGCCCCTAGCTTACCCCAAGACAGGTGCACGGTGTTAACGATCTCTTTAATTTTTCACTTTGAAAAGCGGGTTCTCCTCAGAGGCGAGTTTTATTAACTTTTTGTGACCACACGCTTGATCGCGAAGAGAATTCCGATCACGACGAAATAGCCCACAAAAAGCACGGCCGCCTCGCGCCAGAAATGCGCCTCCAGCAGCGGCGGCAGGCTGAACCCGCCAACCTCGGCCACCACCGGCGCGATCCACTCGATGACCAGATGCGCGATGGTGGCACCGGCCGCCATGAACGGCAAACGGGTCCATTGCCGCAGCAAAAGGGTTGAAACGGCCGCAATGATCAGGCCGAGCAGCGCATTGACCTCAGCGAACCCCTCGCGGGCAAAGCTGAGAAATTGTTCCACAAATTCCGGCATACCACCCCCTCGCCGCCCCTTCACTGGGATGGCAGTGTCGCTACAGGGCAAGAGCATTGAACGGAATTACCGATTTGTCACCCCGGCGCCCCGAGCGAATCCCGCGCAGCCCGGGCAAGCGCATCGGCGACAGCTGGGTCTGAGATCGGACAGCAGCCACAGCCGGCCTGGCACTTAGTCCGAAGCGATCTCGATCATCACTTCATTGCGACGGAACGGGGTCGGGACCCAGGGCGGGTCGTAGCGGGCATAGACGGGCGCACCCAGCATTTCGTGACCATGCTCGGCCAGATAGGCGGTGAGCTCGTCGGCCTTCTCGGCAAAGCGCGCGTCTGACGGACCACCGGAGAAGCGAATGACCGCCATCCGTCGTGCCGGAATCTCGGTCAGCGTAACCCGCGGGTCGTTGGGGACCGGCAGGGTCTCCATGGTCCATTCCGTCGGCATGATAAAGGCCACGCGCCAGCTGCCACCCGTTTGCATGGACTGGGTCACCGGCGACGTCATGGCGATCTCCTGCGACCGGGTCTGGGTCACCGGGGTTGTCATGGCGATTTCCGAAGAGCCCTCACCGTCGCGCGCGGTATTGCCGCCGAAGATATAGCCCGCGAGCGGGCGAAAGCCCGAATTGCCGGCTCGCGACATGGAACCGTCAACCTCGACCTCGGCCGCGATCTGGGGCGCATAGTCCCGTATCTCGATGGCGCCATCGCGCATGACGACGGTATGTGGCGGCTCGTCGGCCGCCTGGGCTGGAGCACTCATGCCCAGGGTAATGACAGACAGGGCGAGCGCAGACAATCGGGCCAGGGCCATGGATGTTCTCCTTCTGGGAGAATCTACGCTGGCATCGGCCGATCGGATCGCCGGCCGGTCGTCTACATCCGGAAAATGCCGAACTTCGTCTTCTCGATCGGGGCGTTGAGGGCGGCGGACAGGGACAGGCCCAGCACGCGGCGCGTGTCGGCCGGGGCGATGATCCCGTCATCCCACATCCGCGCGGTCGAGAAATAAGGATTACCTTCGGCCTCATAGGCCTCGCGTACCGGCGCCTTGAAGGCGGCTTCCTCTTCCAGCGACCAGTCCTCGCCGCGGGCTTCCATGCCGTCGCGCTTGACGGTCGCCAGCACCGCGGCCGCCTGCTCGCCGCCCATCACCGAAATGCGGGCATTGGGCCACATGAAGAGGAAGCGCGGGGAATAGGCGCGGCCGCACATGCCGTAATTGCCGGCGCCATAGGAGCCGCCAATGATAACGGTGAATTTCGGACCGCGATAAGTCGAGACCGCGGTGACCAGTTTGGCACCGTCCTTGGCGATGCCGCCAGCCTCGTATTTCGAGCCGACCATGAAGCCGGTGATGTTTTGCAGGAAGACCAGCGGGATGCCGCGCTGGGCGCACAGCTCGATGAAGTGGGCACCTTTCTGGGCACTCTCCGAGAACAGGATGCCGTTATTGGCAATGATACCGACCGGCATGCCGTAGAGGCGCGCAAAGCCGGTCACCAGGGTCTCGCCATAGAGTTTCTTGAATTCGTCGAACTCGGAGCCGTCGACCAGACGCGCGATCACTTCGCGAACATCATAGGGTGCGCGGATATCAGCCGGGACAACGCCGCCCAGCTCTTCGGGATCATAGGCCGGCTCGCGCGGGTCGGTGAGATCGAGGTCGACCCGCTTGACCGTGTTCAGCGTCCCCACGATCCGGCGGGCGGTGTGCAGGGCGTGCTCGTCATTGGCAGCATAATGATCGGCCACGCCGGAGACGCGGGCGTGGACATCGGCACCGCCGAGATCTTCGGCCGAAATAACCTCGCCCGTGGCCGCCTTCACCAGCGGCGGACCGGCGAGAAAGATGGTGCCTTGCTTGCGCACGATGACGGTCTCGTCCGACATCGCCGGCACATAGGCGCCGCCGGCCGTGCACGAACCCATCACCACGGCAATCTGGGGAATGCCCTCGGCCGACATGTTGGCCTGGTTGTAGAAGATACGGCCGAAATGGTCGCGGTCGGGAAAGACCTCGGCCTGGTGCGGCAGGTTGGCGCCACCGCTATCAACCAGATAGACGCAGGGCAGCCGGTTCTGCATGGCGATTTCCTGCGCCCGCAAATGCTTCTTCACCGTCATCGGGTAGTAGGCGCCGCCCTTGATCGTCGGATCATTGCAGACAACCATCACCTCTCGCCCGGAAACACGCCCGATACCGGCAATCATGCCGGCGCCGTGGACATTGCCCTCATACATGCCGTTCGCCGCCAGGGCGCCGATCTCGAGGAAGGGCGAGCCGGGATCGAGCAGGCGTTCGACCCGCTCGCGCGGCAAAAGCTTGCCGCGGGACAGGTGTTTCTCGCGCGAGCGTTCGGATCCGCCGACTGCAGCGGCCGCAGTGCGGACCTGCAGGTCAGCGACCAGATCATCCATCGCGGCCGCATTTTCCTGAAACGCGGCGCCGGTCGTGTCGAGCGCGGAAACGAGCTTGGTCATGGAGGCCCCGATAGCTGCAATCGTGCTGGCTGATTAACCCGCAGACTGCGTTGAAGGCAAACAATCATGCATCCAGATCACGCTCTGGTCGCATCCTGATGCCCTGAATGCACATGCAGGGGAGAAAATCATGCGCGCAATCGTGACAGCCATCAGCCTCGCCATCGTCGTCTGCCTCGCGCCGGCCAGCCAGGCCCAGGACGCGGATACGCTGCCTCAAGGGCAGGTCATGGTGCTGGGCACCTTTCACTTCACCGGCGGTGGCCAGGACATGATCAATCCGGAGGTGGACGACTTCCTCGCACCGACACGCCAGGCCGAAATTGCAGACGTTCTGGACCGGCTGGAAGCCTTTGCGCCCACCCGCATCGCGGTCGAGCTCATGCCGGAGCACGAAGTCGCCTTCAACGCCCGCTACGCGGAGTTCCTCGCGGGCGAGCGTGAGCTGGGCGTGAATGAACGCCAGCAGATAGGCATGCGGCTCGCTGCCCGCCTCGGGCATGAGCGCCTGTACGCGGTGGATTCCCAGGGCGGCATGGATTTCGAGGCCATGATGTCGGCCGCCAATGCCGCCGGCCAGACACGCCTGCTGGGGCAGTGGGAGCAATATATCGGCGAGGTTCAGACCTATATGTCCGCAATGGATTCGCTCGATCGCAGCATTCTCGAGCGCCTGATTACGGAAAACTCCGCCGAGACCAAGGAGTATCACAATCTCTACCTCCTCCTGGCCCAGATGGGCGGCATCGACGACCCCGCGGGCGCTCGCGAGATGACCCGCTGGTGGGGCCGCAATCTGGAAATCTTCGCCAATGTCGCGCGGATTGCGGAACCCGGCGAACGCGTGCTGGTGCTCTACGGGGCCGGGCACAAGGCCTTGCTGGACCAGTTCGTCGACGAGGCCCCCAATCTGGTCTGGGTGGATTCGCTCGATTATCTCGGGACCGAGCAGCTGGTCGGTGTCATGCCCAAGCACAGGTCATCCGGACCGTATGGCCCGGGCCGCGATTATCTTGGTTTTGAGGTGCGGAGCGCGTATGGTTGGCGGATCGAAACGCCGGTCGTAATTCTTAATGACGCGCGACACCGGTTAAGACATGATTCAGGACTCGCTCGCACCCTTGTGGGGACTGAAGCCGCTTTGCGGTAATGTTGGTTCGATTAGGGTCGGAGGTGTTTATGCGCCTGCAAAGTCTTGTTACTGCAACGCTTTTTACGATTGTGGCCACAGAGGCGGAAGCCCGGCAGCCGAATGATTCGGCGGCCTGGATCGCGGGAATCACCGAAGCTGACAGCGCCATGCCCATGCGCTGGCGGGTTAACACCGTGCAGACTTCGAACACCCCGGTTCTGCTGGAATTCGGACGCTCCGACACGTCCGATATTGCTGCCCTGTCGGGCCAGGTGGACATCTATCCGTTCGGCGATGAGTTCTATCTGTCGGCCGGCACCGTGACGCAGCGTGGCGACCGTTCGGTCCCGGCCTGGATGCGGCAGGCGGAAGGCCCCGCCTGGGCGGCCTTTCCCCATGCCGAGCTCTCCGAAGAGCTCAAACACTCCAGTATCGACGCCCTGACGCGCTATTTCGGCGCCGGCATCACGGTGCGGACCATCGATGCCTGGAGCATCACCATGGAAGGTGGCGCCTATTTCCGCGACACCAGCGAAGACCGCCTGGTCCTGTTCGATCCCGACACCGGGACCCAGGCGACCCTGCTGGACGATATGGATGACCTCGCCGGCGACGCGGTCGGCGAGACCCAGTCGCGCTCGGTTCGCCCGGTCGGCCATCTGGTCCTGCGGCGGCGCTTCTGAGCCTGGCGTCCGATCCTCCGCGCTGAGGCGCGGGATCACACCGCACGCTCATCCCTCTTCATAACCGACCGGCGCGGCCCTAGAGTGGAAGCCGATTCAAGCCGCTGGCGGTTCCCATGCCTCTCAACCTCTCCTTCCTGCCCTTTCTCAACCGGGTCGAGAAATCGGTCCTCGACGCTGTCGAGCACGAAGTCGAGTGGTTCTGCCTGCCGGCGGGCAAACTTCTCTTCCGCGAAGGCGATGACGCCGACGCCATCTATCTGGTCCGCTCCGGCGCGCTGGCTGCCTTCCGCAATGGCGCGCTGGGACGACCGGACCTGATCGGCTATATCCGGACCGGCGAGCCGGTCGGCGAGATGTCGATGCTCGACGAGACCCCGCACTCGGCCAGCGTCTACGCCCTGCGCGACAGCGAGCTCGTCCGCCTGCCCAAGGCCAGCTTCGAGCGCCTTACCAACAAGCATGCCGGCCTGATGCGGGAATTGTCGCGCATGATGCTGACGCGGCTGCGCGGGCCGCGGCGCGCCTCGGGCTCGGAGCCCAAGGTCTTCGCCCTGATCAGTACCTCGCCGACGATTGATCTCGACTATCGCGCCAAGGAATTGTCCGCGACCCTGACCGGGATGGGTGTCAGTTGCGCCATCGCAGACGAGAACTGTGCCGACTGGAGCGGCCAGAAGCTCGATGCGCTGGAAGCCAAGCATGAGGTGGTCCTGCTGACCGCGCGCTTCTCCAATCCGAACTGGGCCCGCCGGGCGATGGGCCGGGCTGACCGGATGTGGCTGTTCGCCCGCGCCGATGCGCGGCCCTCGACCCCGCTTCTCCCGGACGACCCCTCGCCGGCCATGCGACTGAAACTACTCGATGTCGTCCTCTTGCACCCCGGCGGGGTGACGGCAGCCTCGCGGCCCCAGGACTGGGCCAATGCGGCGGACGCGGCCCGCGTCTTTCACTGGCGGCAGGATCATCATGTCGCCGACACCGCCCGGCTCGCACGCACGCTGTCGGGGCGTTCGGTGGGGCTCGTTGTGTCGGGCGGTGGCGCCCGGGCCTATGCCCATATGGGCGCCATCCGGGCCTTGCGCGAAGCGGGCGTGCCGTTTGATTTCGTCGGCGGCGCCTCGATGGGCGCCATCATTGCGGCCGGGGTCGCGCTCGACTGGTCCGATGACGAGCTGGAACGGCGCATTCGCAAGGCCTTTGTCGAGTCCAACCCGCTTGATGACTGGACCCTGCCGGTGGTCTCCCTAGCCAAGGGTGAGAAGGTCGATGCGCGCCTCGAAGAACATTTCGGCGATGTCGAGATCGCGGAGATGGTGCGCCCCTATTTCTGCCTGTCCTCAAACCTCGCCAGTGGTCGGCCGCAAGTCCATCGCTCCGGCACGCTGCGCCATGCCCTGCGCGCCTCGATCGCCATTCCCGGCCTGTTGCCGCCGGTGGTGGTCAATGGCCAGATCCTGGTCGACGGGGCCGTCTTCACCAATTTCCCGGCCCGCGAGATGCGCGCCTTTCATCGTGGTGCTGTGGTTGGCGTCGATGTGACGCGGGCCCAGGGCCTCAATCCCGCCGATTTCGAAAACCCCCCGGGCTTTATCGAGTGGGTCCGCAAGCACGGCCTGAAATCACCGCCCCCGATCGCCTCGCTCCTGATGCGGGCGGCCACGATCGGGGTCGCCGATCACCGCGATATCGGGCGCGAGGCGGCCGATCTGCTGATCCTGCCAGAAACCTCGGTCGATATCCGGTCCTGGGACCGTTTCGAGGAAGTGCGCGACGCCGGTTATGAAGCTGCCCAGGGCATGCTGGCCGGCATAGACGACGAGATGCGGGTCACGCTGGGCCTGAAAGCGGCCGGCTAGTCACGCCCCCAGAAATGCCACCAGGACGGTTCCGCCGCTTCGTCCAGACCCAACCAGCCCCGCACGACCTGCTCGGCGGGATCGACCGCTGCCCAGGCAGGCACCCAGGACTCGATGAGCGCATCCACTTGCGGCGACAAAACGGACGCAACGAAACCAAGCCCGACGATTGTCACCAGAAGGGTCAACAATGGTTTGAACAGGTCTGCCAAAAATTTCATTGCCTTCGCTCCGGCTATTTCAACATCAGGCTAGCACTCAGCCACCGGGCATGCACGCTGCTCCGCCTCAAGCGGACAGGTTTCCAATCCCGTGTACGGGGAATCTAATGTCATTCTCATGGCTTGGCACGATAATTGCGTTTTCGAAACTGATGTTGCGTTCTGGACAGTGATTTTGAGGTGCAAGATGACGGGCCTGCTTCGGCTCATTTTCTTGGCGGCGATTCTGACCGCCCTCTCGGCTTGCCAACCCGGCGGGCAGACGGCCGACGTCTATCCACCCGCTGTCGAAGAACGTGTCGCGCTCGTCATCGGAAATGCCGCCTACAGGAACTTCACGCGCCTCGAGGGTGCTGAAGAAGATGCGGAACTTGTGGCCGATGCCTTGCGCAGACAGGGCTTCACGCTTATTGGCGGCGGCGCGCTGCACAATCTGAACTGGGCGCAAACCGTCCAGTATATGCGTGTATTTGAAGCCCAGATGAATGCAGGCGGCGTTGCCGTGTTCTATCACTCAGGGCATGTGGCACAGGTCAATGGCGAGAATTTCCTCATTCCCGTTGACGCAGAAGCATGGGGCCCGGACGCCGTCGATAGCCAATTGGTACGACTGGCCGGGAGTTTTCGCCCGCCTGCCGACAGAGAGCCCCGGATCAAACTCATCATGCTTGATCGGACTTTGCCCGGACCTTTGCTCGAAGGCCCGACCCCCGTTCTGGACATGGCGCTCGCAGACGAGGTCCTCGACCACAACGAGATGCAGATCTTCGCTGCGACTCCGGGAAGCCTGATTCCGGATGCCGGCAATATTCTGGGGGAAACAAGCCCGACCGGTGACGGCCCGCACATTTCCGCGCTCGCGCAGGCCTTTGCCGACACGCTACGCACGCCCTATTCCGACATTATCCGGGTTGCCTACCAAGCGAGTGTTATTGTCGCCGAAGAAACCAATGACCGTCAGCATTTGTCCATTCGCTTCGGGCAAGACATTGATAGCGCGGGTCCGCTTGTTGGAACACTCGGTTCGAACAGCCTCCTTTCTCGGCTCGACGAAGCGGAACGGAGTCTTTTGACACGCGAGAACTCGCGTCGGGTGGCGACACGCGCCTCTGTTTCCTCACTTGTCGGGTCAGAAACACGCAGCGTGCGTGCAGTGAGTGACACAGTCGCAACCCTCACGGTCCTGAATATCGACGATACATTTCCTGCGTCGCGGGCAGGCCGCGTTCTCCTCACGGATAATGCGCTTGAAGTCGAACGGCTTGAGGCCTGGCGTCGCGTGCTTGAGCAATCACGCGCGTCGACACTCGACGACTGGCAGAAGGCCGCCATCCTGTCTGTGACTAGCTCGACCTCAAGCAATCGACTGCACGCCGCCGGCATTGACCAGGCTCTGGAAACCGGCGAGTTCGCTGATTTGCCGGATGCCATCGAGCGACTTGCGGACGCATCGGCCGGTCAACGCCATGACAGCCTCTCGATAATGCGACGCCGCATCATCGAGCGAGCCTTGTTTGAATTGCCCACACGCGGCCATGGCGCAGGCGCAATTGTCGCGGCCTTCCCCCGGACCGGCGTGGACGCAGACCTTGAACCTGGCGTTCAGCTGGACACCGCCCTCAACCGAGCGCGCTCCGCCGTGGCGGATTGCTCGCCTACACCTCTCAACGCAAACCAGATGGAAGCGCTGGCCTCCTTCGCGGTCTCGATATCCGTTGAAACATTTTCCAGATCGGCGATTTGTCGACGCCTTGGTGATGGTAATGTCTACGCCGTGGCTCGCGAACTCGCCTTCTCGTCATTCCGCATAGAAGCCGGACGCATTATCCATGACGAGCAGCTGCTCCGTCGGCGCGCTTATGAAACAGCCCTTTTCCTTGCGGTCACGCAGGGCGCCGCGCGAGACCGTCTCCATGAGATCCGGCTTTCTCGCGCGCTGGAGGAGCAGGGCATTGAGATTGCGCCCGATGCGACAGTTGCCGAACTTGTTGCCGCCTCGCGTCCGCAGGCCGAATCTGTCGCCGCGCCAAGCGCCGAGGTCGCCCAAGCATTCTCGGCAGCGAGCGGATTACGAAATGCCGCCTACTTCATTCGAATGTTTGAAGGCCTTGAACTGGACGCCTACCAGGACATTGTCGGCGTCTGGACGATCGGATTTGGCACGACCGGTCCGGACATTGGCCCGGGCCTGCACATCACGACTGATCAGGCAATGAGGTATCTTGAGGACTATGTCGAAACTGACTGGCGCGAGCTGGAACCGGCTATTGAAGCGGAGCTCTCACCCAATCAGCAAGCGGCCATACTCTCTCTGTCCTACAATGTAGGGCGCAATCGCGTCGCCGAGAGCACACTTGTCAGTGCGCTCAATGAGGGAGACATGGCGGGCGCGGCCGACCAATTCCTGGCCTGGAACCAGGCCCGCATCAATGGTGAGTTGACCATCGTGCGCGGTTTGGATCGTCGGCGCCACGCCGAACGCGCCCTGTTCAACCTCTCTCCGGACACCGATATTGCGGAAAGCGTGATTGCGGCCAACGTTCCACTTTTGACCCAGCGTGTGGAGATCGACGAGGACCGGGGCATGATCGGATATGGCTCAGTCATGCCGTTGAACGGCACGCCCAACCGCATGGACGAGGAGGCTGCACGGGAACAGCTTCAGGCCGACCTCGCGAATGTCAGGGCCCGGGTCAGCAATCAACTCTCCCAGCCGCTGGAACCGCTCCAGATCGAGGCTTTGACCATTCTGGCTTATACGATGGGCGAACAGCGCTTCGCACGTACGCCCGTCATGACCTATGTCAATCAGGGCAACACCCAGGCCGCGCTGGCAGCAATCGGCTATTGGGATGAAAGCCAAACCGGGATGGCAGGGCAGCGCCTTGAAAACCTGAGCGAAATTCGCGCCAGTGCCGCCGCACTGTTCACCATGGGATTCAGATCATGACCCGGTTCAGCCTCACCGATATCGGACGCTCGATTCTCATCACGCTGGCTTGCAGCCTTTCAGCGGCGAGCTATGCCCAGGATACCTCAGCCATCCAGTCCGAGACGCTGGCCGTGGTGCATGAGCGCGGCACTTTGCGCTGCGGCGTCAACCCGTCGCAGACAGGGATGGCCCGCCAGAATGCGCGAGGCCTCTGGGAAGGGATGGGCATTGATCTTTGTCGTGCCATTGCGGCGGCAACCTTGGGCGATCCGAACGCCATCGAGTTTGTGCCGGTAACAGCGCGGACCCGCTTCACCGCCTTGCAGTCCGGTGAAATCGACGTGCTCAGCCGCACAACAACCTGGACCTTTTCGCGCGACACCACGCAAGGCGTCGATTTTATCGGCCCCTATTTTATTGAGGTAGAAAGCCTGCTCGTCCGCGCTAGCACCGGCTTCACAACAGTCGCCGAACTGGACGGACAACCCATCTGCGCCGTGACCGGAAGTTTGACCGAAACAGTCCTGCGCAATTATCAGGCACAGCTCGGCATTGAGATCGAGTTCGTCCCGGTCACCGGGACCGAAGACTATGCGCGTGCCTATGAATCGGGTCGCTGCATTGGCGTGACCGATGGCAAGGCAGGCCTGGAAGCCTTGCGCGCCGCACAGATAGACCCGGACAGCCACCGCATCCTGGACGAACAACTGGCCTTGTCGCCCCTTTCGCTGGCAGTCCGTCACGGCGATGACCGGTGGGACGACATCGTTCAATGGACATTCAACGCGCTTGCAACCGCCGAACTCCTCAATGTCACACAGACCAATGCGCAGCGTCTCTCCGTTGAGTCCCGGCACCCCATTATCCGACGCATGATCAGTCCCGAAGGTGGCTCCGGGGCCTTGCTGGGTCTTGAGGCGAACTGGGCCCTTCGCGCCATCCAGGCTGTCGGAAATCTCGGCGAGATCTACGAGCGCTCCTTTGGCCCCGAAAGCGCGTTGCCGATCGAACGAGGGCGTAGCGCCCTTTGGCAGAATGGCGGCATGATTTTTTCAGCCCCGTTCGAATGAGGATCCCGGCCATGCACTCTACTGTTCGCCTGCTCGCCTTGGCGCTCGTATCCGCAATCCTGACTGCGGCTGGCCTGTCCGGCAACGCGGCTGCCCAGCGCGACACGCTGTCCGCCGTCCAGGAGCGCGGCTATCTGCGGTGTGGCGTAAATCCGGGGCAACTGGGCATGTCGATGGCCGATGCGTCGGGTGAGTGGGTCGGAATGACCGCGGACCTCTGTCGCGCCATTGCAGCGGCAACGCTCGGCGATCCGACCGCGACGGAGTTTGTCCCGGTGACCGCAGGCAATCGCTTCACCGCCCTGCGTTCCGGCACGATCGATGTCATTCTGCGCAATACGACATGGACGTTCACACGTGACACGGCGGAAGCTGTTCAGTTCGTCGGACCTTTCTTCGTTGACGAGGAAATGGTGATGGTCCCGTCCGACAGCGGGATAACTGACCTGGCCATGCTCAATGATCGCACTGTGTGCGTCATCGCGGGCGGACCGTCGGAAGTAATCATCAACGACCTAGCGACCGCCTCAAACGCGATCATCAATACTCTGCCTCTCGGGAGTGCCGAACAATATCGCCAGGCCTATCTCGAAGGCCGCTGCGTCGGGATCGCCGATGGCCAGGCCGCCTTGCGCGCACTCCAGATCTCGCTGCCGGAACCGGGCGAACATCGCCTCATCGGAGGACGCTTGGCCTATTCGCCTCTGTCGATCGGGACCCGACAAGGTGATGACCACTGGACAGACATCGTTCGCTGGACCTTCTACGTCCTGGCCACGGCAGAGGATCTCGGCGTGACGGCAGCAGAAATGAGAACGGCCGGCGGAGCCGCCTGGCAGTCTCAATTGGAACGTTTGAACTCTTCTGGCGCTTCGCTAGGACTGGAGTCAGATTGGGCGGTTCGCGCAATACAGGCTGCAGGAAACCTTGCCGAGATTTACGACCGGTCATTCGGACCGACCAGCAGCTTGCCAATTGATCGCGGCCCGAGCGCCCTGTGGCGGGCTGGCGGTCTTATCCTGCCTCCGCCCCTCTGACAGAGACGGGCGATCTCAGTCGGTTGGATAGGCCGTTTCCCAGCGCATGAATTCGATTGCTCGCTCGGCGGTCTTTCGGACCTGGCAGGTGGCACGCTCGACGTTTTCCAGCGATCCACCGGCGTAAAGGCCGGCCATAAACTCGCAGTCGAGATCGCGATGCGCCATCCAGCTGCGCTGGGCCTCACGCAGTTGCGCCACAGACGGCTCGGGCAGGCCCTCGCGCAGATCGCGATAGGCGTCACTGAGCCAACGATCCCAGGCTTCGTATTCTTCCGCCGCACATTGCAGCAAGCCGGCCGTCGTATCGCCGTTCGGCGACAAGCGCTCACAGGCCGCCTGGTATTCACCGATACAGGTTTGGCGACCGGTTGGTGTCGTCTCGCGATAGAGGCAGACATCAATCGTATCGTAGGCCGACAAGCGGTCCATCGCGCCGGGCTGGGCGCTTGATGGCTCCGACGAGCATCCGAGCAACAAAATCGCGCCAACTGTTAGTGCTGAGACGGACTTCACGGACCGTACCTCCTAGCTGACACGCTAGCAGCTTGCCTGCCTGTCGTCATGAAAAAGGCCCTGTCTCGGTCAGAGGCAGGGCCTTATGTATGTCATGCCGGCTGAGGGCAGATCAATTCGTCTCGTCGAACAGTTCGCGGCCAATCAGCCAGCGGCGGATCTCGCTCGTGCCGGCCCCGATCTCGTAGAGCTTGGCATCGCGCAGCAAGCGCCCTGTCGGATATTCATTGATATAGCCATTGCCGCCCAGCAGCTGGATCGCATCCAGCGCCATCTGCGTCGCGCCCTCGGCGGCGTAGAGAATGGCGCCGGCGGCATCCTTGCGGGTGGTCTGGCCACGGTCGCAGGCCTGGGCCACGGCATAGACATAGGCGCGGGTGGCATTCATGCGAACATACATGTCGGCCAGCTTGCCCTGGACCAGCTGGAACTCGCCGATCGATTTGCCGAACTGCTTGCGCTCGCGGATATAAGGCATCACGACGTCCATGCAGGCCTGCATGATACCGACCGGCCCGGAGGCCAGAACAGCGCGCTCATAGTCGAGGCCGGACATCAGGATCTCGACGCCCTTGCCCTCCTCACCCATCATGTTCTCGACCGGGACTTCGCAGTCCTCGAAGACGAGTTCACCGGTCTCCGAACCGCGCATGCCGAGCTTGTCGAGCTTCTGGGCAACCGAGAAGCCTTTCATGCCGCGCTCGATCAGGAAGGCGGAAATCCCGCGCGATCCGGCACTGGTATCGGTCTTGGCGTAGACGATCAGCGTGTTGGCGGCGGGCGCATTGGTGATCCACATTTTCGAACCGTTGAGGACGAAATGGTCGCCTTTGCGCTCGGCCTTGAGCTTCATCGACACGACGTCCGACCCGGCGCCCGGCTCGGACATGGCCAACGAACCGACATGCTCGCCGGAGATCAGCTTGGGCAGGTATTTCGACTTCTGCTCGGCATTGCCCCAGCGGCGCAGCTGGTTGACGCAGAGGTTGGAGTGGGCGCCGTAGGACAGGCCGACCGATGCCGAGGCGCGGGAGATTTCCTCCATCGCGATGACATGCTCGAGATAGCCCAGCCCGGTGCCGCCATCCTCTTCGCCGACCGTGATGCCCAGCAGACCGAGCTCGCCCATCTTCTGCCACAGGTCGGCAGGGAAGACGTCGCTCTTGTCGATCTCGGCGGCACGCGGCGCGATCTCGTCAGCGGCAAAGGAACGGACGGTGTCACGGATCATTTCGGCCGTGTCACCGAGGTTGAAATCAAGCGAGGGATATTGGTTCGGTATCATGCCGCGCGATGTAACACGGCCCGCGACCGGGTCAAGAGAGACGCGTGCGGGCCGTGGAACAGATTGGCGCCAAAACAGCTAGTTGCCGGCCTTTTGTTTCAACTTGGACAGCCAAATCGAAGCCAGCTGCCATCCGGCAACGATGACGAGGAAAAATCCAGCGAGCGCCATGCCGAAGTTCAGCGTCATTTCGCGCTGGGCCATGATGTAGTCCCACTCCGACGCAGCGAGCACGCTGCCAAAGCCGGCCAGGAACAGGCCCGCGACCAGGACCGCCGTGAACGTCCACAGTCCATCATCGGATTTCGAGACATTGCGGTCATCGATCTCGTGCACGTCCGCGGCGAGGTCACGGGGTGAGAATTCATCGTCCTCATCGGCCATCGGGTCATGACCGGCCATCATCGGATCATCTTCGAGATCGTCGAGAGCGACATGCTCGGCCGCGTGCTCGCCGACGACCGGCTCTCCGGCCACCTCGCCCACAGCGCCACTGGCTTCGGCCGGCGTTTCTGCGGGGTGCGGCGGCATGCCGTCATTAATCGGGTCCGCGGGCGCATCGGTAGCGGCTTCAGCTTCAGTCTCAACCTCGGCGTCTGCGATCAGAGCCTCCGGGTCGGGCTGCGCTTCCGGCTCGATCACCTCGGCGTCCGGTTCGGTCCGGGGCGCGGGCTCGATTTCCGGCGCGGCCACGTCATCGGCCGCGACCTGTTCCGGCTCGACCGGTTCCGGTGCGACGCGGAAACTGCCTTCCATGACCCGGGTCAGGGCATAGCCAAGCCCCATACCGGTCGGCAGGGCAAGGGAATAGTGTTCGGGCAGCTCGGGGCGTGGGGCCGGCTCGGCCACCGGCGCCGGCGCGCCGCCGGTAAGAACAAAGCCGAGCCCCATGCCGTCCGGCAGGTCAAAGGCGCCGATCGCTGGTGGAGCGGTACGCGGCGTTGGTTCAGCCGGGACTTCAAGCGGCGCCGGGGCGACCAGGGCCGGATCAACGGCAACCACCTCCGCCACGGCCTCGCCCTGATCGGCTTCGATCTGCCCGGCCTCGATCTGCTCTGCCATGCGCGCGATCACGCGGTCGGCGGCGGCGTCCGGATCGGCATCGGCATCGGCAGCGGCATCGGCAGCGGCGGCCTCGTCGGCAGCGGCCTCAACACCGTCTTCAAGATCGTCCGCAGCCACGGTTTCGACGGCCGGGTCGGCGGGTTCTTCGGCGGGGGTCTCGGGCTGCAGCACGTCCTCGTCGACGGCCTGCCAGGCCCCCTCGATCGGATCACCGCGCATGTCGGAAACCGCATCGGCAACCGGTGCCATTCCGGCATCACCAATCTCCTGACGGACTTCCGGAGGCAGGGCCTCGACGGCAGCCAGGATGCGGGCAATCTCGTCTTCCGCCTCGCGGCGACGCGCCAGGCTGGCATCGGGCGGCGGCGGCGGTGGCGGCAGATCGTCGGAATAGGCTTGCGGCGACGGCGCGTCCTCACCGGCGACTGCGCCTTCCAGGATACGTTCCTCACTCGGGTGTTCGATCTTGATGACCAGCTCGACCGGTTCGGACTTGTGGGCCTTGCCGGGCTCGGCGGGCATAAGGGCGTCGAGAAAGAGCCGGCTTTCGGCCTCGCGCCGCGCGGATATTCCGTCGCCATAAGCCGCGAGCGCCTCGCCGGCGGCGCGGGCACGGCCCTCGAACAGGTAGCGGGCCACGTCGGAGCCGCGGAAGCGGTCAACGCCGATATCGTGGACAAAGGAGGTCAGGGCATCGCGCTGCCCGCGGGACAGGGGTCCGGTAATGCTGTCATCGACCACTTCCTCGGCGCGCATCACATCATAGATGAGCAGCAACGCCGCTTCGTCCTCGGTGACACGGACACCGGCCTTGGCGGCAGCTCGGTGACCATAGCCGACGACCCAGCGGCCCGTCTCGTCCTGCTGGGCGTCCGCTCTGAAGGGCTCAAACCGCTTGATCAGGTCGCGGGCAGCCGGAGAAGTGTTCATTCGCGATTTCATGCGTGTTCCGTTTCGGGACGGCGTGCCAGTTCGTGCCCTCCCCCCTGCAAGCCTGACGCCGGGACCCTATTCGCTCGCCGGATCAAAAACATCCGTCGTGTCGAGCGCCGTGAACGGGGCCAGAAAACCGCCGCCGGAACCGCCACCGATCAGATAGATTTGCTGGTTCAAGACCGCCGCGCCGCCGCCGGTGCGCGGGGCCGGCAACATCGCCTCCTCGCGCCAGGCCGCTTCGCCCGGCTGCCAGGACAGATGCGTTTGCAGGGTTTCGCGGGCATCGGCGCCACGGCCGCCGAGCAGATGGATACGCCCGTCCAGGACGGCAATGGCGGCGCCGGACCGCGGCGCCGGCAGATCGGGCCCACGTGACCAGGCGTCCGTCTCGGGATCATAGATATCGACCCGGATCACGGTCTCTGTGTCCAGCCGGCCTCCGGCGAGATAGACCACGCCGTCGAGCTCGGCCGCGGACATGCCGCGCCGGGTTACGCCGGCCGGCGCCTCGATGGTCTCCCAACTGCGTGCCTCGGGATCGAACACGAACACGCTGGCATCATCGGTCAGGCCGCCAAAGGCGTAGAGTGAGGAGCCGACCGCCACCAGGGCGAGGTCGGCCTTTGCCGCCGGCATGGCCGCTTCGCTCTGCCAGATATTGCCGGCGAAGGACCAGGACCAGACAGCGGCACTTGGGGCGACACCGTCCTCGCCACGGGCATAGCCGCCGGCGGCATAGATGCGGTCATTGATCGCCGTCATGCCAAAGCGTTCCAGACCGCGCGGCAGCGGGGTTTCCGGGAACCAGCGGTCAAGCGCGGCGTCATAGCTTTCGAATTCATCGCGCGGATCGGTCAGACCGGAACCGCCGGCTGCATAGATACGCCCATCATGGATGACGACGCCGAGGCCGGCCCGCGACGCGTCGAGACGGGCCGCCGCCTCCCAGACCCCCTGACCGGCGGCCGGTGAGCCCAGGAAAGCCAGCAGGCTCAGGAACAGGACAGAAAAACGCACAGCTTCACCATTCACTAGCCGGGGATTGGCGACCCCGGCGCGGATATCATCACAACAGGACGAGTGTCGCCAGTCCCAGGAAAGCCAGGAATCCGACGACATCGGTCACCGTGGTCACAAAGACCGACGACGCCACCGCCGGGTCCGCCCCGGCCCGCACCATGCCCAGCGGGATCAGGATACCCGACAAGCCCGCACAGGCGAGGTTCAGCACCATGGCGAGCGCAATCACGGCGGCGAGCCGCCAGTCCTGGAACCAGGCCAGTGTAACCAAGGCCATGACCACGGCAAAGATAAGGCCGTTGACCATGCCGGTCGCGAGTTCGCGCCAGACCACCCGCACGGTATTGGCGGCGGTCAGGTCACGCTCGGCGATCGAACGGACCGCAACGGCGAGCGACTGGGTGCCGGCATTGCCGCCCATCGAGGCCACGATCGGCATCAGTACGGCGAGCGCCACGATCTGCGAGATCGCGCCCTCGAACAGGGCAATCACGCCGGAGGCGAGGATCGCGGTGCCCAGATTGACCAGCAGCCAGGGCGCCCGCGAGCGCACCGAGCGATAGACCGTATCGGCCAGGCCGGCATCGTTGACGCCGGCGAGCGCGAGCATGTCTTCCTTGTTCTCGTCCTGGATGACGTGGACGATGTCATCCAGCGTCAGCATACCGGTCAGACGACCGGCCGAATCAACCACAGGCGCGGAGACCAGGTGATACTTCCGGAAGAGGTAGGCGACCTCCTCCTGGTCGGTCTCCGGTTCCACGAGAATACGCGGCGGCTCCATGAGATCGGTCAGGGCAACATCGCGGCGTGCGCTCAAGAGACGGCAGACCGGTATTTCGCCGACCGGCCGAAAGCCGGTGTCGATGACAAAGAGATCGTGGAACTTGTCGGGCAGGTCCTCGCCCGTGGAGCGCATATGGTCGAGCGCGTGACCGACTGACCAGAATTCCGGCGCCGCAACGAATTCGCGCTGCATAAGACGACCGGCGGTCTCGTCCTCGAAGGCAAGGCTCTGCTCGACCGCCTCGCGCTCACTGTCGGAAATCTCGGCGAGGACGGCGGCGCGCGTCTCCTCGTCCATCTCCTCGACGACTTCCGTCGCATCGTCCGAATCAAGTTCCTGAATCGCCGCAGCCAGATGCGCGGTATCCAGATACTCCATGACGACTTCGCGGGCGTCCGGCTCCAGCTCGGCGAGGACCTCACCGGTGAAGATGTCGGGCGCCAGTTCGGCGAGGAAGCCCTGCTGGTTGGCGGACAACTGCTCCAGCACGTCGGCGATATCGGCCTCGTGCAGCGGCGCCACCATGCGCCGGACCAGGTCACCATCACCGTCGGCGATCGCCTGCCGCAGACTGGTCACGAACCCCGCATCGGTATCCGCCCGGGAGGGCGAATCGAGTTGGACGTCGTCTTCGAAAGCGGCTTCGCCCATCCATGCCTCCCTGGGGGTGTGATCAAGAGCGACGCTGGCCGGAAACGCGAACACCCTGTTGCCCCAGTCTTACCCGTGACGCCGGACAACCTCAATCGCATTGACCTGAATCAGCGACGCTTTAAGACGGTTATCAGGGGAAGTGGGGGCTGGCATGTTCTCGATCACAGGCGAAGAAAACCTGCCGGTTCTGATCGGTCTCGCGATCGGCGGTGCCCTCGCACTGCTCGTCCTCCTCATACTGGGCAGCACGCAGCTGGGCGCGCGCGAGCCCCGCATCACCTGCGGCGCCGTGCTGCGCCTTGCCGTCGACACCCTGGCCCGGCGCGCCGGCGCCTTGAGCCTGCTCTGGCTCGGCTTTGCCCTCGCCTATACCAGCATGACCGTGTTTTATGCCCTGACCGGTAGCGCCACCCGTTTCCTTGAGACGGGGATGGCCGCGGCCCTGATCTTCATCGGCCACAGGATCATGCTGGAGCGTCCCGCCCGGGCCGTCGGAATTGACATGCCGGAAACCGGCTTCTGGCGCATCCTGGTGCGCTCGCTCGCGCTTGGCCTGAGCCTGATCGTCACCGTCGGGACCGTCTTCGTCCTTGCCGCCCTCGGCATCGCGCTGGCAAACCTCGCCGGGCTGACCGGCGCGGCGCCGAGACTGATGGCCGGGCTGGCGTCCGGGGTCGCGGCGATCTGGCTGAGCACGCTGTATGCCCGCTTGTCCTTCATCTATCCCTCCAGCGTGCTGGGCGGACGGGACTGGTTCGGCACCGCCTTGCGACGCGCCGCTCCGGTCTCGCTGGGACTGAGTGTGAGCCTGTGGCTGGTCGCGCTGGCCTCGATCGCCCTGATCATTCCGCTGGTGATCGGAGCCGACGCGCTGATGCTGAGGCTTGCCGCCGAACTTCCGACCACGCCTGCAGACCTGCCTGACGATATCGGCACGTCACTGTTCTGGCTGGGTATCGCGCTGGAGGAGGTGCCGGTGAACCTGTTGCTGGTCGCCTATTCGCTGGTCAGCATTGCCTGCGTGTCAGCGGCCTACAGGGTCACTGTGCTCGCGCCAGCTTCCGAGGCCGACGACAGCTAAGCCCTGTGTCAGGCTGACAATCATTTCCGGGGGATTGTGTCTCTTGAGGAGAGACATGGTGCGGTCGAGAAGACTCGAACTTCCACGGGTTTTACCCCACAGCGACCTCAACGCTGCGCGTCTACCAATTCCGCCACGACCGCACGTCATGGAGGCGCGGGAGATAGCAACATCCCCGCACCTTGTGAAGAGGTTTATGCAACCCTTTATGCAGCTGCGAAGAATTCGTTGGCGTCGGCGGGTCCGGTAATGGACACGGCAATGCGGTCGCCCTGTATGACGACGTCGCCGCGGGCGATGGGATGATTGTTGGCGAGGATCCACACCTGGTCGTCCTCGCCCGAATCGAGCGGGATCACCGCCCCGCGTCCCATGCGGAGGAATTGCTGGATCGGCATCTTCGACCGGCCCAACAGGACAGAGATTTCCACTTCCACCGAACTGATCTGACTCACGTCGCACTCCAGGACTTGCGGAACATCACCGCGAGCCTGATGTTTGGCCAATACGGTTTCCGCAGCGTTAAGACCTGAAGATATGACATCGCAAAACATCGAATGGGCGGTTTCGCCCGGTCTGACGCCCTACGCGCCCGCCCTCGCCTTCATGGAAGCCCGGGCAGCCGCGATTGCCGCCGGCGAGGCCGACGAGCTGGTCTGGCTGCTGGAGCACCCGCCGCTCTACACGGCCGGCACCAGCGCCAAGCCGGATGATCTTTTGGCGCCGGACCGCTTTCCGGTCTACGAGACCGGTCGCGGCGGCGAATACACCTATCACGGGCCGGGACAGCGCGTGGCGTATGTCATGCTCGACCTGACCCGGCGTGGTCGCGATGTGCGCAAATTCATCCAGTCACTGGAGGCCTGGCTGATCGGTGCCGCGGCGCAATTCGGCATCGAGGCCGGCATTCGCGACGGGCGGGTCGGGGTCTGGGTCAATCGCGCCAACGGCCATGAGGACAAGATCGCCGCCATCGGCGTGCGCCTGCGACGCTGGGTGTCCTTTCACGGCATCGCCTTCAATGTCGATCCGGATCTGAGCCATTTCAGCGGCATAACGCCATGCGGGATTTCCAACCCGCTCTACGGTGTCACCTCACTGGCGGATCTGGGCCACACGGTCAGCATGGACGATTTCGACACCGCCCTGCACATCGCCTGGACCGACGCCTTCGGACCGGTCAGCCGGGCCGACGCACCGGTCCTGGACGCGGGGCCGCCTCAGGACTGAGGCGCGGCCGAGCCATTGCGGTGCATGGTCGAAAACCAGATCGCGAAAACACCAAGGACAACCCAGAAGGCGATGAAGGACGGCCAGGTCGTTGCGTCAATCAGCGCCTGGGTACGGGCCAGATCGCCCTGCAGCCAGTCCTGGAAGGCTGTCTGAAAGCCAGGGTCCTGCAGCGCTGCCGTCATCTCGGCCTGGTCATCAACGGCCACGCCCTGCTCGGTCGCGTAGGTCAGCATGGCTTCATAGGTGCCGATCCCCGCTCCCACCATGGCGCCAATCCCCTTGGCCACGATGGCCAGAACCACCGGCAGGAAAGCGAGACCGATGCTGCGACCGGCATGGCGGCGGCGGTTGGCGAACAGCGAGAAGCAGACAAACCAGACCGCGAACAGCGGAATCAGGCCCGGTACCGGTCCGGTCCCGACGGACAGCCGGACAGCGTCCACCACCAACAGGATGACAATCCCGAGCACGAAAGCGGAGACGGACGCGCGGTGGTTCGGGAGGAGCAAGGCAAGCGGATTCATCAAAATCTTCCTGTCGGCAAGGGGATGGTCTTGGATCAAGCGGCGGTTACAAAAAGCAGGCACAAACAGCGGGCATAAACGGGCCGGCCCCCGTATCTACCCGGGAACCGGCCACATTCAAGCAGGATTCGAACCGAACGTGTCCCGCGTCCGGCGTGTTGTGGCATCAGCTGGCCTAGAGCCGGTAGACGAAATAGCCGATCGCCGCATTGGCGATCAGGCTTGAGAGATTGGATGCCATCACACTGCCCGGTGTGCCGCCAATCATTCCGGCATTGGCGGTCAGGCTGACCCCGAAAACCGGCATCAGGACAGCGCTGACGATGAGCGCGACAACAATCACCCCGAAAATGGCGGCAACCGTCATCCAGCCGGACTTGCCGGCATCATGGAAGCGCTTGGAATAAATACAGACCCAGGCGTAGATCGAGGCCAGACCGACCACGATCCCGATCAGCCCGAAAATCAGGCCAAGCCCCGGAACAAGGGTCAGGAACTGGATCAGCAGATTGACCACAACAATGGCGATCAGACCCTGGGCGAAGGCCTTCGGCCCCAGTTTTCCGGCGGATCCGAACAGGACCCGCTGGGCATCAGCGGGTTGCAGAATGAAATCATTGAGCGACATAGCGTTGGCCCTCCCTGTCATGTGCGCTGACAGGGTACGCGGATTCCGCGAATTCACCATGTGGATTTCGCCCCATACACGAAACAGGCCTAACGGGCCGTGCCCGTATCCGTGTCTGTAGCCGTATCCGTGTTGACGGGATTTGTCGGGTCGGCCGGCGGATTCGCCGGCGCGTCTGATACGCCATGCGGATCCGGATCGTGGACCACAGCCGCGCCGTCGAGGGCGGGCCCCGGTCCGTAGGCATTGTCACCCGCATCGCCCAGCGCTAGGCCAAGCCAGAGTGTATAGCCGGCCCACACCAACACACTCAGCGCCCCCAGCGAGAGCAGGCCGCCGCCGGCCGACAGGAGCAGACCAAGGCCGATCTCGCGGCCATTCATGATGGCGGTCAGAATGGCGCCACCGAGCATCATCAGGGCCAGCACCATGATGACGAAATTGACGGCCCACGGGATCGCATGCAGCGCTGCGCTGCGGCCGGCGTCGTGCAGGCGCTTGCCATAGACACACAGTCCGACCCAGATCAGCAGCAGCCAGAGCAGCCCGCCAAGAACGGGAAGAACGTCGGCCAGCAAATTCCCGCCGATGATGATCGCGACACCAATCCAGTAATCCCGCGGTCCGATCCGGCCGTTGGGGTTGAACAGGAGAAACTGCCAGTCCATCCGGGGTCCCCTTTCAAGGGTCAAACGGTCTCGCGCTATTCGAACTCCACCAGGAGCTCATCGGCCGCAACCGAGGCGCCGGGTTCGACCGTGATGGTCTTGATCGTTCCGTCGGTCTCTGCGCGCAGCACGTTTTCCATTTTCATCGCCTCGACGATCACCAACGGCTCGCCGGTCTTGACGGTTTGGCCAACCTCGACCTCGAGCGAGACCACAAGGCCCGGCATCGGCGATACGACCAGCTTGGCCATGTCCGGCTTTTCCTTCTCCGGGAGAAGGGCATGCAGCTCGGCGGCGCGGGCCGTGCAGACCAGGGCCGTCGCCGAGAAACCGCGATGGCGCAGCTGGTAGCCTTCGGTGCGGTCCGCGAACTCAAGGGCAATGGTGTCGCCATTGATGGTCGCTTCGAACAGGTGCTGCCCGGCGCGCCAGGCGGTTTCGATCTCGAGCCTTTCCGAGGCCAGCGACGGGGCCCAGAGTGAGGCGCGACCGGGACCGGTCATCTCGATCTCGACCGGGATGCGGCGCTTGTCGAGCAGAACCACCCATTCGCGGATATCCGGCTCGCTGGCCGGGCGCATGCGGCCCTCGATCTGCGCCGCGCGGCGCACGAAGGTCTCGTGCACAAAAGCGGCAGCGCAGGTCATCGCGACCAGCTGTTCCTCGCGCGGCGCCGTGCCGTGGAAGCCCTCGGGATAATGCTCGGCAATATAGCCGGTATGAATGCGACCGGCCCGGAAATCGGCCTCGTCGAGCACGGCCGATAGGAAGGGCGCGTTGGACTGCAGGCCTTCGACATGGAGCCGGTCCAGCGCCGCGGCGAGCGTGTCGATCGCGGTCTCGCGATCCTTGCCGTAGCCGATTACCTTGGCGATCATCGGATCATAGAAGAGCGAGATCTCGTCGCCTTCGCGAACACCGGCATCAATGCGCAGCGTACCCTGGCCGAGCTTGCCCTCGGCCGGTTCCTGGAAGCGCTTGAGACGACCGATCGAAGGCAGGAAGCCACGATAAGGATCCTCGGCGTAAAGCCGTGCCTCGACCGCCCAGCCCTTGATCGGCACATCGCGCTGGCTGATGCCCAGCTTCTCGCCGAAGGCGGAGCGGATCATCAGCTCGACAAGGTCGACATCGGTAGTCAGCTCGGTGACCGGATGTTCGACCTGCAGGCGGGTATTCATCTCGAGGAAGTAGAAATTCTTGTCCTTGTCGACGATGAACTCGACCGTGCCGGCGCTGTCATAGTCGACCGCAGCGGCCAGCGACACGGCCTGCGCGCCCATCGCCTCACGGGTCTTCTTGTCGAGGAAGGGCGACGGAGCCTCTTCCAGGACTTTCTGGTTGCGGCGCTGGATCGAGCATTCGCGTTCATTGAGATGGATGACGTGGCCGTGCTTGTCGCCCATCACCTGGATCTCGATATGACGCGGCTCCTCGATGAATTTCTCGATCAGGATCCGGTCATCGCCGAAGGACGACTTGGCCTCGTTGCGGGCCGCCTTGAAGCCTTCCTTGACCTCGCCATCATTGCGCGCGATCCGCATGCCCTTGCCGCCACCACCGGCCGAGGCCTTGAGCATGACCGGGTAGCCGATCGCCTTGGCAGCTGCGAGCGCGGTATCGGCATCGGCGATCTCGCCGTCGGCACCGGGGATGGTGGAGACACCGGCCTTGGCGGCAAGCTGCTTGGAGCGGATCTTGTCGCCCATCGCGTCGATGGCGTGGATATTCGGGCCGATCCAGCCGACCCCCGCCTTCTCGAGCGCCTTGGGCAGGGCCGGATTTTCCGACAGGAAGCCGAAGCCGGGATGCACCGCATCGGCACCGGTCTGCTTGACCGCGTCGAGGATCTTGTCGAGCACGAGATAGCTCTCGCCCGGCGCCGGCGGCCCGATGAAGACGGCCTCGTCCGCCATTTCGACGGCAAGACTGTCGGCGTCAGCCTCGGAGTAGACCGCGACAGTGGCGATGCCGAGACGGCGGCAGGTCTTGATGACGCGTACCGCGATCTCGCCGCGATTGGCGATCAGGATCTTCTTGAACATGCTGGCCCCTTGATCCGGGTGCGGGTGGATACCGCACGGTTGTCACGGGTTTAGCGTGGCTTGTGCGCAGGCGGCAAGCGGCCGCGGCGGCTCGCCTCAGTCGTCGCCCCGCCCGTCGACTTTGTCCCCGGCCCAGTCGCCAGCCCTGTCGCCAGCCCTGTCATCGGCCCGGGGACGGTCCAGCCAGTCGGCTTCAAGGGCGCGCAGCTTGCCGACAATCGAGACCAGGAAAGCGGTCGACCAGCCAATCATCAGAAAGCCGGTGAAGCCCTCCATCGCCGAGACCAGGCGCCATTCGCTGGCAATCACCACATCGCCATAGCCCAGCGTGGTGAAGGTCGAGGTCGAGAAATAGAGCGCGGTCTCGAGATCCGAAAAGGCGCCGACGCCAAGATAAAGCAGGGCAAAGCTCCAGATCTCGATCGCGTGCACAACGAACAGGCCCAGTACGATCAGCAGGATGAAGAGCGCCTGGCGCGGGATTGATCCGTGCGGGTCGATGCGCGAGGTCCGCAGTCGCGCCAAGGCCAGCAGGGTGCCGAGACCGATCATGTGAACCAGCACGGTCCAGACGGCCATCCCGGTCGAAACAAGCAGGGCTACGGTCATCCACTCTTCCCCAAGGCTGGCGATATCCGCGATTCGGCTTAGTGTCCGGTGCAAAGAGGAATCGATCAATGAGCAAAGCCGTCTACCGCCTGTCCTCGATCGCCAGACCGCTGGAAGCGAAATACCCGACCAATCTCGCGGTCCTGATTGCCCTGCCCCTGATCGGTATCGGGCTGGGCATCCATGCCTGGCTCTCGGCGGGAGGCGGCACTGTGAACGCCATCCTGACCGGGCTTGACGGCATGGTCATCGCCTTCCTGGTCTGGGCGCTGGGTCGGGAAGCTGACCCGGATCGCAATCTCACCGCTTTCGCCTCGGGTGCGCTCATCCTCTATGCGCTGGTGATGGGGCTACCCGTCTCCGTCTGGACGCTCGCCTTTGCGCTGATGGCCGCGCGCACGGTCAACCGCACGGTCGGACAACCGGCCAAGCCGCTCGACCTGGTGATGGTACTGATCCTCGCCGGGCTGTCAGTCTTCTCGGAGGGCTATGCGTTGGTCGGCGTCGTCGCTGCGGTCGCCATTGCCATTGATGTCCAGCTCGACCGCTCACGCACGCTGACCCTGATCGCGGCGCTCGTCGCGCTGTCCTTTACGGTCTGGCAGTTGATCGTGCTGGAAGGCGATTTCGCAGCGCTGCTGTGGACGCCGGGGTCCTCGACTGCGCTGATGGCCATCATTGGCGGCCTGGTCGCCATCGGCCTGTTGACCACACTGCTCTGCCCCTCGCCGACCAGCGTCTGCGATGCCCGCGGGGAACCGCTCAGCCGGGCCCGCATCCGCGGCGGGCGCCTGGTCATCACCCTGACCCTGCTGGCCGGTATGGCCGAGGGCAATGCCCTCGCTCATTCGCTTTACCCGCTGGGCTGCGTCCTGCTGGTCACCTTCGTGGTCGGACTGATCTTTGCCGGTCGGGGCAAGGCGGCGAGCTAGCCCCTTCCCCCACCCTGGCCCCTTCCCCCAGCGAGGTCTTTGCGCGACGATGAAGGCGGGCACAGCAAACCGGCGGGTGATCCGCCCGAGGCAATCATGATGACGACACCGACCAAAAGCGGCACCACCATCCCGCAGACCGAGCGCCCCGGGGGCGCAGGGCGCAAGCTGTCAGATTGTGTCAGCCGCGACGCGTTGCGGGAGCTGTCGCGGACCACGAACTGGCAGGGCGCGCTGATGCTGGGCGGCGATCTCGCGCTACTCACTGGTGCCTTCGCCCTGGCCATCGTGTGGACCAATCCGCTGACCGTGCTGGCCGCCATCCTGCTGATCGCCGGACGCCAGCTCGCCCTCTCCATCGTCCTGCATGACTGCGCCCACAAATCGCTGTTCCGCACCCCTGCTCTCAATGAATTTGTCGGTCGCTGGATTGGTGGCGCGGCGGTTGATGTGCCGCTCGATCTCTACCGTGACTACCACCTCAACCATCACCGTCATGCCGGCACCGACCAGGACCCTGATCAGGGTCTCGTCAAGGCCTATCCGGTGACCCGTGACAGCCTGCGCCGCAAATTCGTGCGCGACCTGACCGGCCAGACCGCGGTCCGAGACCTCATCATGGCCTGGCGCAAGCCGGACTGGGGCCAGAAGCGCCCCTTCCTTGTCTTCCAGCTGGTGCTGGTCCTCGCCCTCGCGGCGGTCGGCGCGGTTTGGGCCTATGCGCTGTGGTGGGCGGCGCGGATCTTCGTCTATCCGGCGATCATGCGGCTGCGGAATATCGGCGAGCACGGCGTCGCGGCGAACCGACATGACACCGAGCCGCGCCTCAACACCCACACCACGCTGGCAAGCGTGCTCGAGCGCCTCCTGGTCGCGCCGAACAATGTGAACTTCCACCTCGAACACCACATGTTCGCGGCCGTCCCGCCCTACAACCTGCCGCGTCTGCACCGCCTGTTGAGCGAGCGCGGCTATTACGAGGGCTATGCCTGCGTCACCCGCGGCTATCCGGCGATGCTGGGCAAGGCCGTCCAGTCTCGCTGAGACGGGGGCACCCGCCAGACCAAGCCCCCTCCCCCTATCCCGGAGGTAATTGCCTGGCACCCCGTCGCCGCCATACTGGGGACAACCCGGTTTCGGACCAGCGCTTCGGGGAGCACCATGACGCAGGCCTTTCACAAATTCTGGCTGAAGATCACCGCCGTTGTGGTCGGGGCCTTCGGACCGGTTTTCTTTCTCGGCAGCATGACCGCGACACGCGAACCGGCGCGTTTCACCCTCGACCTGCTCAGCTGGCCGCTCGATGGGGCAACGCGCCTTGCCGACGCCGACACCCATTTCCTCTCGGCCCTGACCGGCGGCTTCCTGATCGGCTGGGGCGTGATGATCTGGTGCCTGTCTGTCTGGGTGCATGACGCCGCGCCGGACGGCGTGCGCAAGACCGTGCTGACCGGCCTCATCGCCTGGTTCGCCCTCGACAGCGCCGGTTCGATCGCCTCGGGCAATGCGTCCAACGCGCTCTTCAACATCCTCGTCCTGCTGGTCGCCGTGGGTCCGCTGTGGCGGCCGGCGACGGCGCAGCCCGACCAGCCAACCCGGAACGGAGTGATCCCATGACAGCCTTTCGCGGCCTGCTGGCCGGTCTCCTGATTGCCCTCACGGTCTACACGGCGATCACCATCAGCCAGCACGGCCTCAATCTCCTGCCGGTCTTCTTTGGCGACATCGCCGCGATGGCCTGGCCCGGCCAGTTCAATCTCGACTTTCTCGGCTTTCTGATCCTGTCCGGCCTGTGGACCGCCTGGCGCCACGGCTTTACCGGGCCCGGCCTGGCCCTGGGCCTGGTCGCCTTTTTCGGCGGCATCCTCTTTCTGTCCGGCTACCTGCTCTATCTCAGCGTCCGGACCGGCGGCGACATCAAGGCGATGATGCTGGGGGTACACGGGACCGCGTGACCGGGAAGATGACGGCAAGGCGCGGCGCGCTGCGCGTTTCCTCCCCACAGCATGGGGAGGTGGATCGCCGTATGAGCAGCGAGACGGAGGGGTGACGCCGCAGGCGGCAGCGGGTGTTCCTCGCTGCGCTCGGCCCCATCGAGCCGAGGCGGCGCCTCGGGCCACCGTCCCGCCCTGCGGGGAAGAAAGAGCACTTTATCCCGTTTGCGCAGCCCTTCCGTCTCCCTCGGGAGACGGTGTCCCGAAGGGGCGGATGAGGGGGGTTCTCCCTGAAATACCGGGATTTACCCCTCACCCTGCCCCTCTCCCAAGGGAGAGGGAAAGCATCTCGCCGACAAAAACGTATCCCCCCTTCGCACCATGGAACACTGCCTGCGGTTTCCGGGACGGGAGGCCATCCAGAAGACCAACTACCTGCTGGACAGCCTGGTGGTCACGACGGATCGATCGCAGGCACCGGCTGGTCTATCGGGTTGTCGGAAATGGGGATGGGCGGCGCGTTGAGATGGTTCAGTGCCGGCGGGGCATTGAGGTCAGATGGTCTGCGGCTCCCCCATCCACCCGCAGCTGCGCTGCATGTACCGACAGCCCTCCTATCCTCGCACTCCACTCATTTTTCCCGGAAGCGCGCCAGCGCTATCCGGGACCAACAGGCGGCTCAGCGCTTCAGGGCGGGTTCGGTTGGTCCCGGGTCTTCGCCCGGGAGAAATGATTTGAGTTTGATCGTCGCGCAGGCGCCGTTTGATCCATGGATCGCTTGTCAGCCAAGAAGCGGATACGGCGAACGCCCGGCAAGCGAATTATGGTGACAAGCTGGTGACCAACCGGAGCAGCGGCAAATTATGGACGTCATCGCGCTGCGGTCGAAAACGCCAGAGAGGCCGGAAAAGAATTCGCTTGCTGCAGATGCGGTGTGCCCTCGTATCACCGCCCCCCTAAAGCGGAATATTATCGTGCTTCTTCCACGGGTTCTCCGCCTTCTTGTTCTTCAGCGTTCGTAGCGCCGAGATCAGGCGTTTGCGGGTGTTGTGGGGCATGATCACGTCGTCGATATAGCCGCGGCCGGCGGCGACGAAGGGGTTGGCGAAGCGGTCTTCGTATTCCTTCGCGTGGGCGGCCATCTTGTCGGGATCATCGGCATCCTTGCGATGGATGATCTCGGCCGCGCCCTTGGCCCCCATCACGGCGATCTCGGCTGACGGCCAGGCATAATTGACGTCGCCGCGCAGATGCTTGGAGCTCATCACGTCATAGGCGCCGCCATAGGCCTTGCGGGTGATCACGGTGAGCTTGGGCACGGTGGCTTCGGCATAGGCGAAGAGGAGCTTGGCGCCGTGCTTGATCAGCCCGCCATATTCCTGACGGGTGCCGGGCAGGAAGCCGGGCACGTCGACGAAGGTCACGATCGGGATGTTGAAGGCATCGCAGAAGCGCACGAAGCGGCCGGCCTTGCGGCTGGCATCACTGTCGAGCACGCCGGCCAGCGACATCGGCTGGTTGGCAACGAAGCCGACAGGCTGACCGTCGAGACGGCCGAAACCAGTGACGATATTGGCGGCATAGTCCGGCGCGATCTCGAAGAAATCACCCTCGTCCGCGATTTTCTCGATCAGCTCCTTGATGTCGTAAGGCTTGTTCGGGTTGGACGGGACCAGCGTGTCGAGGCTGGGCTCCTGGCGATCCGGATCGTCATGGGTCGGGCGCTTGGGCGGGGTCTCGCGATTGGACAGCGGCAGGAAGTCGACCAGACGGCGCAGCTGGACCAGCGCCTCGATGTCATTCTCGAAGGCGCCATCGGCGACGCCGGACTTCTTGGCATGGATGGAGGCGCCGCCGAGCTCTTCATGGGTGACGGTCTCGTTGGTCACGGTCTTCACCACGTCCGGTCCGGTCACATACATGTAGGAGGTGTCCTTCACCATGAAGATGAAGTCGGTGATGGCCGGCGAATAGACATCGCCGCCGGCGCACGGCCCCATGATCATAGAGATTTGCGGCACCACGCCGGAGGCCAGCGTGTTCTGCAGGAAGATGTCAGCATAACCCCCGAGCGAGGCGACGCCTTCCTGGATGCGGGCCCCGCCGGCATCAAAAATGCCGATCACCGGGGCACCATTCTGCAGCGCCGCCTTCTGGATCTTGACGATCTTCTGGGCGTGGGTCTCCGACAGCGAGCCGCCGAACACCGTGAAATCCTTGGAGAAGAGATAGACCAGCCGGCCATTGATCGTACCGTGTCCGGTGACCACGCCATCGCCCGGGATCTTCTTGTCGGCCATCCCGAAATCGACGCAGCGATGCTCGACGAACATATCCCACTCTTCGAAGGAGCCGTCGTCGAGCAGGAGTTCGATGCGTTCCCGCGCCGAGAGCTTGCCCTTGCCGTGCTGCGCCGCAATGCGCGCCTCACCGCCGCCCATCCGGGCCGCTGACCGCTTGGCTTCAAGCTGCTCGATCACGTCTTTCATCGCAGGTCCTTCCCCCGTCGGGATTCTTGTTATTCGCCAGATAGCAGACCCGCGAATGCTTGCGCAATCAAGCCGGTGCGCCAGTCACAGGGCCGCAGCGGCGCGCCGCTTGCACGGACCGGGCGATAAACGGCTCGGGGAATGGCGCATGAGCAGTGACGCAGTGCGGACGGATATTGTGACGATCGACGGGATTGGTGCGTCTGAGCGCCAAGCCTGGCAGGACTTTCGTGCGCAGAACCCGTCACTGGCCTCGCCCTATTTCAGCCTGGCCTTCACCGAGGCCGTCGCCCGTCGTCGCAACGATACCCGCATCGCCATCCTGCACCGAAACGGCACAATCGCCGGCTTTCTGCCGCTCCAGATGTCCCGGACCGGCGTGGCCCGCCCGATCGGCGGCCCGCTGTGCGACCATCACGGGCTGATCACCGCAACGCCCGATCTCGACATCGAGGCGGCGCTCGCCGGATCAGGTTTCGGGGTCTTCAGCTATCATGGCGCCCTCGCCGATCAGGCCAGCTTCGCGCGCCGCGCAGCCGCGGCGCCGGAGATGTCCTGGGTCTCCGACCTGTCAGGCGGCTATGACAGCTTTCTTGAGGACTGCGCCCGCGACGATGCCAAGGCGATGCGCAATATCCGCGCCCGCCAGCGCAAGCTGGCCGAGATGGGCGATGAGGTCGTGTTCCGGATCGATGACCGTCGCCCGGAAGCCTTCCGCGCCGTGATCGAAACCAAGCGCGAGCAGTATCGCCGCACCGGCGCGCTTGATGTCTTCGTCGCCAGCTGGGTCCGCGAGCTGATCGAGGACCTGTTCGATACCGACACCCCCGAGCTGGCCGGCATGCTGTCGACCATCGAGATCAATGGCGAGCTCGCGGCGGCCCATTTCGGCATGCGCTCGGAGCGCGTGCTGCACTATTGGTTCCCGGTCTACTGGCCGGAATTTTCCAAGCTCGGACCGGGCCTGACCCTTTATCTGGAAATCGCCCGCTACCTGGAGGCCCGCGGTGTCGACCAGATCCATCTCGGGTCGGGCGATTATGACTTCAAGCGCCGCCTGTCCAATGCCGGGTTCGGCGTCGTCTCAGGCTATTTGGAGCGCCCCTCCATCGCTCACGCCATGGTCAAGACGGGCCAGGTCATCGACGGCTATGCACAGGCGCTCCCGCTCGGACGCATGTCCAACTGGCCCGGAAAGGCCATGCGGCGCCTCGACAAGTGGGCGGCCGTCCACGCGATCTAGTGCCGCCGGGCGACGGTCGACGCCGCCCTATTCCGGAGCCCGCGTGTAGACCGTGATGGCATTGGTGAAGCGGTAAAAACGATCCAGATTGGGCAATAACTCGCCCTGGGCGGCGGTGCAGGTGATCGTGGTCAGCTGTTCCGCGCCACTGATCGACAGCATCAGAAATTCGAAAATCGTCCCGTCCTGACGGGCCGACATCAGGTTGCGCAGCGCCGGCCGGCCTTGCCACAGGATCGACTCGGTCAGATAGACCGCCGTGACATCGGTGCCCCCCGTCCGGACCTCTGCCGCGAAACTGGCGGGCGTCGCGCTATCGAAATAGGCGGACCACTCGGCCCGCGTTCCTTCGAGCGGCAGGAAGCTGATATTGCAATTGATGGATTGGGGCTGACCATTGATCACCGCCTGCCAGGTCGGCAGGCCCGCATTGCCGGCAGCGTTCTCCGAATACGCCCATCCCGCAATGTCGCGGCCGTCATAGAGCCCGGCCTGATAGGCCTGCCCGGACGCCGGCGCCGAGACCAGTACTCCAAGCGCAGAAAGTCCTGCCGCCAACAAAAGTCCAAACCGCATCTTATCCCCCCGGATGATCAATCGCCCGATTATGGGCAAGTCTCACCCTACTGGAAAGGGTTCAGCTTCTTGAGGAAATACTGCAGCCCGCCGCGATTTTCCTTGCGGTCCAGCTCCTCCTGGGAGGTCAGGAAGGTCGTCTGCACGACATAGCGCTCGCCCTCGAAGGGCAGATGGCCATGCCAGGAATTGTCCGACCGCAGAAAGGCAAAGACATAGCCGGCCAACGGCGGCACTTCCTCGGTGAAGTCCTCGAAATCCTTGGGACCGTTGAGGACCCGGATACAGCCCGCCCCGGTGCCATCCCACTCGGCATTGAGATAGGTCAGCATGGTCAGGATCTTCGACTTCGAGTCATTGTGGATCGGACCATCGGAGAGCTGGGACACCTTGCGCACGGTGATCATGCGCGGCTTTTCGGTGAAATCGACGCCAAACTTGTCAGACAGGACCCGGGCCAGCTCGGCCGAGTTGAGGTCTTCCATCAGCCGCTGGAACTCGCCACTGGCTTCCAGCTTGGACAATGGCAGATAGCCGGGCTTGTCAATCGCCGGGTAATCACGCCGGACCTCAGCCGCTTCGGACGACGTCAGCGCCCCCTCGGCGACGAAATAGCTGTAGGGATCGGTGCGCAAATTGGCATGACGCAAGGCGTCAAAGTCCAGCAGGCCACCGGGACCGGTCTTGCCAGCCTGGGTCGGAGCGGTGTCAGCCATGGTCCAGTCTCCCGAAAATCAAGTTATGGCACGATAAACCCATCACACCGGTCATCAAGCGTCCGGCGCCGCGTCCAATGCACGCAGGACTTCACCCATCGTCCGGAGCTCGGTGCGCAGCCGGGCCAGACGCTCGGAGGCCTCATGATCCTCGCCCCACTGGCTGATCTGGAAGTGCTCATCGATGTGCGCGAGCACAAAGGCCTGCTCGCCATCGATCCGGCCATGGATCAGGCTCAGCCCCAGCAGCGCCGACCCGCACACCGCGGTAACATGGGCCAGTGTGGTCAGCCGCCAGGTGTCCAGCCCGGAGGCATGGTGCATCACGCGCTGCAGCGCGACCGGATCCTGGTCGATCGGCATCAGACCAGTCGCCGGAGCAAAATGGACGCCGAGCGTCTCCTCCGCCCAGGCCAGGATCGGATCCCAGGCCGCGGCCTGGGACATGGTCAGTTCAGGCGGCTCGGGAGCCCGGAAGCAGAGCAGGTCTGTGGTTGCATACTTGGTGACCTCGGCGATGGTCGCGTCGCGGGCATCCGGGATCAGATCGATCGCGACAAAGCACAGCCGGGTGGCCGGCATGGCCGGGGCGTCGATGCGCTCGCCCTGGGCCGCCCACTCGGAAGCGACAAGCTCGGCCAGATTCCGGGTTGGCAGGGTCAGGGCCCGGCGCGCCGGCGACTTGACCGGGCGTCCATCGAGGTGAACCGCGAAGCCGGCCTCGAGCTCCACCACATCCACCGCCTCGTAGAAGCGTTTGGGCAGGGCGTTCTCGCGCGTCGGGATTTTCACCCCGGGCTTGGTTTCATAGGTCACATCAGGCCTCGGTCGCTAGGGGCGCGGCCGATAGACATAGAAATGCCGCTCGACCGCCTCTCGCTGGGCGATATAGCCTGCCCAGCCGCCGGTCTCATCCTCACTCAGCAGCACGTAATGCGCACAGCCGGCGGCGGCAGCCCGGGCAGAGACCGGGGCCACCAGCGCCTCGAAGACCGGGATCGGAAGCGGCGATGACGCCTGCGGCAACGTCGTCGGGAAATCAGGATCAGCGCGGTCCTCGGCCGAGAGCGCATGCACGCCGGTCGGCTCTGAAAGCGTTATCCCGGCGCGGCCCAGCGAGATCGCATAGAGATAGCCGGGCGCGCCGCCATGCGGGGATCCTGTGGCAACGACCGGCAGGCAGGGCGGCAGGCCCAGCGGCAGGTCCCGATCCGGCACCGGCCGACCAGCGTCGGCGAGGGCCTGGCGCAGCTCGGCCAGCTCGGCGAGGATCTGTGCGCGGGCCTCGGCACTATCGCCACTCTCGGGACGGGGCTGATCGAGGGCCGTGCCGGATGTCACATCGGGGTCCGAAGACGCGACCAATCCGGGCCGCTGCGCTTCCAGCTCCAGCGCCTGATAGCGGGCTTCGAGTGCATCGAGCCGGTCGGAAACCCCGTCCAGCTCATCGGTCTTGGCAATACCCAGCCAGTCCAGCGCGGCACTTCGGCTATCGGGATAGGCGAACACACCGACCAGGATCAGGGTCAGCAATATGCCGAGCGCCGCGAGGAAGACACAGAGCGGACAGCCCGGCGGTGGTGGGTCCTTGTACACGCGGGCCTCCTTGGGAAAAATCTGCTCGATCAGGCCTTTGCAAAGGTCGGTGGGATCGCGGTGGGTCTTGCGCTCGGCTTCAAACGCGCAAAACCGCAGGGCCTCGCCCTTGTCCACCACTCCCTGGAAACGATGGATCACGAAATGCGTGTGGAGCGGGGCCTGCTGGAACGCCTCCACGCAGTGTGAGGCCATGTGAACCAAGCTCGGTGGAGCGATGTTGGAGGTTTTGAAGAAGACGAAGCTTTCCAGCGCATAAGGGCCGTCATGCCGATGCTGGAAGCGGTCGCGAATATCCTTCGCCGCATCGTCCAGCTGCTTCTCGCGATCGACGCGCGCTCCCTCGGGGAGAGACGATCTGACCTTGTCGAGTTGTTTGAGCTTGCGGTCCCAGGCGCGGGCTGCCCAGTAGGACGCCTTGCCGCGCCAGGAAATCGCCAGGAATTCGTCATGAGCCGACACGTCGACGTCCCGGCCGGGGTCCCAATAACCCTTGGCCAGGCGGGTCTGGACGGCTTGATCGAGCTGCTCCTTGAGCGCGTTGAAACGGGCCGCCTGGGACACGCTTCCGGTCGCTGCGGATCGGGTTTCAGCACTGACAGAGCTGGTACCCACGCGTGAAATACCCCCGACTCGCGACTTGTCGCAAAGCTACCAACCGGGGGTAGCAGGAGCAAGGCGCAATCAGGCGCCCGCGCCCGGTTTCCTAGGCCGCCTGTTCGTCAACCTGGACAGCGAAGTCATCCAGCGCCGCATCGAGTTCGGCGAAGTCGTGATGGATGCTGTGCGCCCCGCCCTCGGCGATCTCGTCGAGCGTATGGAAACCCCAGCTGACCCCGAGCGTATGGACGCCGGCATTGCGGCCCATTTCCATGTCGAATTTGGTATCGCCGATCATCACCGCCTGGAAGGCATCCGTCCCGGTCTCACGCATCGCGTCGAGCACCATGCGGGGATGGGGTTTTCCGGCGCCGCCATCGACGGTCTGGAAGGTATCAAAATAGCGGTGCATGTCATGGTGGTCGAAAACGATATCGAGCCCGCGGCGAGCCTTGCCGGTTGCCACGCCCATCAGCCAGCCCTGTTCCACCAGACGCTCGATCGTGTCCCGGACGCCATCATAAAGCGGCTCCTCGAAACCGGGCTCGGCGCGCTGTTCGACGAAGGCTTCCTTGTAGAAAGTTGCAAGCTGGACCGCCTTCTCGGCCGGATAGTCCGGTGGTGCCAATCGGGCCACGGCCTCGCCCAGCTCCAGGCCGACGATGGTCCGGGTGCGGTCGTAATCAATGCCACACAGACCGGCCCGCTTGAAGGCGCGGTCCATGGCTTTCTGGATGACCTGGCGACTGTCGACGATCGTGCCGTCGACATCCCAGATGGCAAGTTTGAGTGGGGTGGTCACGCCGACAGGCTCCGATCTGCTTGGCCGCGACATAGGCGGCTGCGTCAGGCTTGGCAAGCGCGTCCCGCCTCATGCTAGCTATGCGTCACAGACACGCCGGAGCGCCTCAGCCATGACCCTGCCCGAGAACATCACCGAGACCGAACGGACCGCCCTCGATGCCGCGGCCTTCCGTCGCCTTGTCGCCCATCTTGATGCGCACAAGGAAGTGCAGAATATCGAGCTGATGTTGCTCGCGGACTTTTGCCGCAACTGCCTCGGCGACTGGTGGCGGGAAGCGGCCTCGGAACGCGGCATCGAGGTCACCCGGGACCAGGCCCGCGAACGCATCTACGGCATGCCGCCGGCGGAATGGAAAGCCCGATATCAGGGCGAGGCTACACCCGAACAGATCGCCGCGTTCAAGGCGAAACAGGCCGCCGGGACTGACAGCTGACACCGTCGGATCAGGCCAGATCCTCCTCGATATCCGTCTCGTCGATTTCCTTGATGGAAAAGCCGAGCGTGTCGTAGATCTTCTTCAGCGCCGGTGGCAGATCGGCCTTGAGGACGAGCGGCTTGCCGCCCGGGCGCGGAATTTCCAGACGGCGGGCATGCAGGCAGAGGCGACGGCCGAGATCTTCCGGTGCCGGACGGTGACAGGTGTATTTCTTGTCGCCGAGAATGGCGGTGCCCATCGCCGCCAGATGGACGCGCAGCTGGTGGGTACGGCCGGTGACCGGACGCAGCGCCACCCAGGACGCCTTCTGCCCCGCCTCGCCAATGACCACGTAGCGGGTCAGCGCATGCACGGCACCGTCATCGCCATGACCGGCGGCGACCATGGTCTCGCGCTCACTGTCGACGCCGACCGAGGCGGCCTTGCGCATGAAACCCTTGATCTCGCCCTTCTTGGGCTTGGGAACACCGATGGCGATCGCCCAATAGGTCTTGCGGGTCTTGTGAGACTGGAAGGCCTTGGCGAGCCGCGCGGTCGCCTTGGGTCCCTTGCCGACGATCAGGATACCGGAGGTGTCCTTGTCCAGCCGGTGCACCAGGCGTGGCCGGTCGAGGCCCTCGCCGAAAGCATCCAGCAAGCCATCGAGGTGGCGTGTCGTCTTCGAGCCACCCTGTACCGCCAGGCCAGCGGGCTTGTTGAAGGCGATCAGCTCATTGTCCTCATAGATAACCAGCGACTTCACATACTCGATATCGGCGTCGGACAGGCGGTTGGCGGGCGGGCGCTCGCCTGGCTCGGGCAGCGGCGGGATACGGATTTCCTGGCCCTCGAGGACCCGGCTATCGCCCTTCACCCGGCCGCCATCGACCCGGATCTGTCCCTTGCGGCACAGCTTCTGGACCATGATGGCCGAGACATGCGGGAACCGCCGCTTGAACCAGCGATCGACACGGGAGCCGTCTTCGCTGGCTTCGACCTTGATCGTCTGGACACCGCTCATGCGAAGGCCCTCCGCATGATCCACAATCCGAGAAACACGGCGGCCAGGGCAAGGACAACCGAGCTGGCCGCATAGCCGAAGGCATGCAGCATGGCCTTGCGCTCGACCATGTTGGCCATCTCCAGCGAGAAGGCGGAGAAGGTCGTGAAACCGCCGAGGAAGCCGACCGCGCCAAACAGGCGGACATACTGCTGGTCCGCCCGGTCCGTGGCTGCCAGCCAGCCGATCAGAAGTCCCATCAGAAGGCCGCCCGCCAGATTGACCGCGAACGTGCCCCAGACCTGTTCCGGACCGAACCAGCGAAAGGTCAGCCGGCCAACCTGGTAGCGCGAGATGGCTCCGAGCGCCCCACCGGCGCCAACGAGTAGATAATTGATCATTCCGGCTCGATAGGGTCCCCGGACTGGCTTGGCAAGCATTCCCGCATTCCGGCCCGGTTCATTAACGCCTCACTAACCAATCCTTAAATTCATTTCATAAAGCCATAGCCATGCATTTATGCAAGGGAGCCTTGGTGCAATGACGATTGTGTGACGGCGCTAAGTCCTTATTTAGCAACGTGCGAACAGGGAAGGCCCGGTTCGCCAAGATGACAAGGACAAGATCAATGACCAACCGTATTTCCTCCTCCCTCTCGGCACTCGTCAACGTGCTGCTCGTGGCCGGTGTGTTTGGTGCCATGACGATCGCGCTCAACGGCTCTTTCGCCTAGGACAAGTCTTCCCCCCAAGGCTTTTCCCTACGGCATCCGATCCGGACCGGCGACGCGCCTCACAGTCCCCCGTCCCGATCGTCCCCGCCCCAACGAAAGCGGCAGCCTCCCCCAAGGGCTGCCGCTTTTGTTTTGTCTGCATGCCTTGGATACGCCGCATCGCGCGTTAGACTGACCCCAGCCTCGGGAGTCGCGTGATGTCCGTATTGATTTTGGTCAGCCTGCTGATCGCACAGGATGCAAACCTGCCGCTTCGGATGGACGACGCGGCCGCTCAAATCGAAGACCAGACGGTCGAGCCCGCCCCCGTCACCGATGCCCCCAGCCTGGTCGCCCTGATAGAGGGGCGTCTGGCTGCCTATGGCGATACCGTCGCCCAGCTGGCGGCCCGCAAGGCACGCGAGCGCTACCTGTCCGAACTTCTCCTGCCGGTGATCTCGCGCGATGACCTTGATGACGGCGCCCAGGGCGAGATCCTTGCCGCACTGGCCGATGATATCCGCGAGACCGAAGCCGGCAACACGCGCTGGGCGGTCGACCAGATCGATCCGGAGGGCTTTGTCATCCTGTGGACAGAGAATCGCCGTCTGGGCGAAGAACTGCTGCGCATGGCCGAGCGCGATCCGGACAGCGAACGCCGCCTGGTCGCCGCACTCGAGCCGATTGCCCTGAGCGGTACCTATGATGGGGCTGTGTATGCCGAGCGCGCTGACGCGCTGGCGCTGTCGGAGAACCGGCCGCAGCCCTACGGGACCGCGGTGCATTGCGTGGACGGCCAGACCGAACTCTGGCCGCTCGAGAGCGCAGAAACCCTCACGGACAGCCGGGCGGCGCTGGGACTGGACCCACTCGACGTCGATGCGGTCGGCGGCGAGGCGTGTGACAGCCCGGACACCACCGCCCCGTAGGCAAGCCGGCTCAGTCTTTCGCCCGCAGGCACAGCACCAGCATCAGCGCCACCGAGACGATGGCGAGAATCGCACTGACACCCAGCAACGGCCCCAGCATGGCCTCTTCGGCGATCTGTCCGAACAGCATGTAGAGCGCCGGGATCATGATCAGCGCGGCGAGGTGATGGACCACCAGCTGTGCCCAGGCCAGAAGGCCACTGCCGAGCTTGAAGACGCGATAGAGGATGGCCCAGAGGATCGGCAGGACACCGCCCAGCAGCATGATGTGGGCATGGGTCGGCATCTGCGTGTGATCGCCCGAGCGGCCCATATGCTCGCCCAGCAGCATGCCGGCGATCAGCCAGACGAGGCCAAGGATCAGGTGAATGCGTTCCGGTTTCATGTGAACTCCCCCCAGAGTTATTGAAACCGCAGGATTTCCAATCGAGTCCCGTCTGGCAAGAACGCGCTTATGAGCGACGGCTGTCACGCAGCTTGCGCCAGCGCGCCAGGCGCTCGCCGATGGCGGCCTCACGGCCACTGTCGCGTGGCTCGTAGAAGACCGGTCGGTCAGGCATGTCATCGGGGAAATAATCCTGCCCGGAGACCCCGCCGGCGACATCGTGATCGTACTGATAGCCCTTGCCATAGCCCTGGTCCTTCATGAGGGCGGTCGGAGCGTTGAGGATGTGCGCTGGCGGCATCAGGGATCCGGTTGCTTTCGCGGCCTTCTGGGCCCGCTTGAAGGCGACGTAGACGGCATTGGACTTGGCGGCGGTCGCAAGATGGACCACGGCATGGGCCAGGGCCAGCTCGCCTTCGGGTGAGCCCAGGCGCTCATAGGTGCGCGCCGCCTCATTGGCGATCATCAGCCCGGTGGGATCGGCGAGACCGATATCCTCGGATGCCATCCGGACCAGCCGCCGGGCGAGAAAGAGCGGATCCTCGCCGCCTTCGAGCATGCGGGCGAACCAGTAAAGTGCGGCATCCGGATCGGACCCGCGGATCGACTTGTGCAGAGCCGAGATGAGATTGTAGTGCTCCTCCCGGTCCCTGTCGTAGGCGGTGGCGCGCTTGTTCAGCAGCACAGCGAGATCATCCGCCGAGACTTGCGTCCCGGGATCGAAGGTGAAGACTTCCTCGACCAGGTTGAGCATGTAGCGGCCGTCGCCGTCGGCCATCGAGCACAGGGCCGTGCGTCCGCCGGCATCGAGCGGCAAGGCGCGGCCGACCTCGGCCTCGGCCCGCTGCATCAGGAGTTCAAGCCCCTCGTCATCGAGCCGTTTGAGGACCAGGACCTGGCAACGCGACAGGAGCGCGGCATTGAGCTCGAAAGATGGATTCTCGGTCGTCGCCCCGACGAGGGTCACGGTGCCCTCCTCCACCACGGGCAGGAAGCCGTCCTGCTGGGCCCGGTTGAAACGGTGGATCTCGTCGACGAAAAGCAGTGTGCCGCGTCCCTGCTGGCGCCGCGCCCGGGCCCGCTCGAATGCCTTCTTGAGATCGGCAACGCCCGAGAACACAGCCGAAAGCGGCTCGAACTCGAGCCCGCTATCCTCGGCCAGCAGACGCGCAATCGTGGTCTTGCCGACGCCGGGCGGCCCCCACAGGATCAGTGAAGCCAGACGGCCCTGGGCGCGCATGCGGGCAATCGGCCCCTTGCCGGCCAGGAGATGATCCTGCCCGACGACGTCCGCCAGCGTTTGCGGTCGCAAGCGGTCGGCGAGTGGTCGCGGGGCTTCGGCATCAAGGCCGGCGGCTTCAAACAAGCTTGTCATGGCGCGACCCTAGGCGTGTTCGCGGCCTCGCAGAAGACCAGCCGCCACATCAATGGCGGCGCGTCTGCCAGGCCTGCGACACTCATGGACCGGTCTCAGTACAGCCGGACCGACGTCTCGAAGCGCTGACCGCGGCGCTCGACCACGAGCGGCCAGAGCTGTTCACCATCATGGCTGGTCAGGATGTCGGCAACATCGTCGAGCGAATAAACTGGCTGACCCATCAGCTCGACCAGCTTGTCGCCGGGCCGGAAACCGAAACGTCCGGCGACCGAGCGGCGTCCGACCGCGCTGACCACGACGCCGCCCTGGAAGGGGTCGAGGCCGACACGCTCGTTGAAGGCCGGCGACAGGGTCACCAGGTTGGCACCGGACAGGGGATTACGGCCGCCGACCGCGAACGGATCCGGATCGGCAATGCCGGGCGCGGGTTGAACCGCGACATTGAGCGCCAGCTCCTCGCCATCCCGCAGCACAGTGAAGACAGCATCATCACCGGCGGCACGGGTGGCGAGGCGGAAACGGGCCCCGGCCTCGTTATTGACCGGCTGGCCATCAATCGAGAGGACGATATCACCCTGCATCAGGCCACCCTCATCGGCAGCCGCCAGCGGGTAGATCTCATTGACCAGCGCCCCGCGCGGCCGGTTGAGGCCAAAGGCGTCGGCAATATCGCTGTCGACCGGCTGCAGGCGCGCGCCCAGCCAGGGCCGGATCAGCTCACCCTCATTCATCGCTGTATCGACCACCCGAGCGACCATCTCGACGGGAATGGCAAAGCCGATCCCGTTCGAGCCGCCCGAGCGCGAGAAAATCATCGTGTTGACGCCGACCAGCTCGCCGTCCATGTCGACCAGCGCGCCACCGGAATTACCCGGATTGATCGCCGCATCGGTCTGGATGAAGGAGCCGAAATCGGTCTGCCCGACATCGGTGCGCGCCAATGCCGAGACAATGCCGGAGGTGACGGTCTGACCGACGCCGAAAGGATTACCGATGGCGAGTACCAGATCGCCGACCTCGATATCGCCCGACCGGTCGAACGGCAGGACCGGCAGCGGCTCATCCGTTTCCACGCGCAGTACCGCAAGGTCGGTCGCCTCGTCGGTCAGGAGGATCACGGCGTCGAACTCACGGCGATCCGCCAGCACAACCCGCAGCTCGGTGGCGCCCGCGACGACGTGGTTATTGGTCACAATGACCCCGGATGCGTCGACGATGACGCCGGACCCGAGCGAGTTCTGCTCCCGCGGCTGGCTGCGGAACATGCGCGAGAAGAAAGGATCATTGGCGAACGGGTGCTGATTCTCGACCACGCGGCGCGAAAACACATTGACCACAGCCGGGGTGACCTCCCGGACAACCGGCGCAAAGGACATCTGCATGTCCATGCGGCTCTCGGGAATGATCCGGTCGTCGGCAGCGCCGGCGAGATCGATCTCCTGGGCGGCCGCTGGCGCAGTCGCGAGGAGGCAGGCGAGGAGAAGATGTTTGATCATGGGACCCATATAGACTGGATTGCGGGCATGAAAAAGGCGGCCCTGCCGAAGCAAAGCCGCCTTTTCATGACTATTCACTGACGAGAGGATTACTCCTCCGTCATGCCCGTCTCTGCTTCGACCCGGGCCCGATCACCGGCGCCCTTGGCGGCCGGATCGCGGTCAACGAGTTCGATGACAGCCATCGGGGCGTTGTCGCCGTGACGGAAGCCGGCCTTGAGAACGCGGGTATAACCCCCGTCCCGTTCGGCGTAGCGGCCACCGAGCGTGTCGAACAGCTTCTTGACCTGGCCCTCATTACGGACCTTGGACATGGCTTGACGACGACCATGCACATCGCCGCGCTTGGCGAGCGTGATGAGCTTGTCGACGAACGGGGCCAGTTCCTTGGCTTTCGGCAAGGTAGTGACGATCTGCTCGTGCTCGATCAGCGAAGCGGCCATATTGGCCAGCATCGCCTTGCGGTGCGAATGAGTGCGGTTAAGCTTGCGGTGTGCGATGCCGTGACGCATGACTTTATCTCCTCAGGTCCGGTTCAGGCGCCTCCCGGCGGCTGCCTAGACGTGATCCTCGAAACGTTTGGCGAGATCTTCGATGTTCTCCGGCGGCCAATTCGGCGCTTCCATGCCAAGATGGAGACCCATCTGGGCGAGAACTTCCTTGATCTCATTAAGCGACTTGCGGCCGAAGTTCGGGGTACGGAGCATTTCCGCCTCGGACTTCTGGATCAGGTCGCCGATGTAGACGATGTTGTCGTTCTTCAGGCAGTTTGCCGAACGCACGGACAGCTCCAGCTCGTCGACCTTGCGCAGCAGCGCCGGGTTGAAGTCGAGCTCGGGCTTGTCGTCCTCGGCCGGACGCGCCTCGACAGCTTCCTCGAAGTTGATGAAGATCTGGAACTGATCCTGGAGGATACGCGCGGCGAAAGCCACGGAATCTTCCGGGGTGACGGTTCCGTCTGTCTCAACTTCAAGCGTCAGCTTGTCATAATCGAGAACCTGTCCCTCACGGGTGTTCTCGACCTTGTACGACACGCGCTTGACCGGGCTGTACAGCGCATCAACGCCGATCAGGCCGATCGGGGCATCTTCCGGGCGGTTACGCTCGGACGGGACATAGCCCTTGCCGGTGTTGATGGTGAACTCCATGCGGATCTCCGCACCCTCGTCCAGCGTACACAGGGCGAGATCCTTATTGACGATCTCGACGTCTGCGGTTTCCTCGATATCACCAGCGGTGACGATACCAGGGCCGGACTTCTTGAGCACGACACGCTTGGGGCCTTCCCCATGCATGCGCAGGGCGATCTGCTTGATATTCAGCACGATGTCGGTGACGTCTTCACGAACGCCGTCGATCGACGAAAACTCGTGGACGACGCCGTCAATGTGGACATTCGTCACTGCTGCGCCCTGAAGCGAAGACAGGAGCACACGACGAAGCGCATTGCCAAGCGTCATGCCGAAGCCACGCTCCAGCGGCTCGGCGACAATCTTGGCTTGGCGCGCGGGATCATGCCCCGGCTCGATTTCCGGCTTCATCGGGCGGATGAGTTCTTGCCAGTTCTTCTCGATCACGTTCTTACTGCCCCTTCATCAGCCGTACGGTTTGAGCCGCCGGCGCGTTCAACAGGCGAAATGCGCGCAGCGTACTAGACGCGACGGCGCTTCGGCGGACGGCAACCGTTGTGCGGGATCGGCGTGACGTCCTGGATGGTGGTGATGGTGAAACCCACCGACTGCAACGCACGCAGCGCGCTCTCGCGCCCCGAACCCGGACCGGAGACCTTCACTTCGATGGTCTTCATGCCGTGTTCAATCGCCTTCTTGCCAGCGTCTTCAGCGGCCATCTGGGCTGCATACGGGGTCGACTTGCGCGAACCCTTGAAGCCCATGTGACCGGCCGACGACCAGGAAATTGCATTTCCCTGGGCGTCCGTAATGGTCACCATGGTGTTGTTGAAGCTAGCACTCACGTGGGCAACACCCGACGTGATGTTCTTGCGTTCGCGCCGCTTAACGCGGCCAGTTTCCTTAGCCATTGCTCAGGGCCCTACTTCTTCTTGCCGGCAATCGGCTTGGCCGGACCTTTGCGCGTACGCGCATTGGTGTGAGTGCGCTGACCACGGACAGGCAGGCCACGACGGTGGCGCAGGCCACGGTAGTTACCCAGGTCCATGAGACGCTTGATGTTCACAGCCACCTCACGGCGCAGGTCCCCTTCCACCATGTGATCACGATCGATCACTTCGCGGATTTGCAGGACTTCTGCATCCGTCAGTTCACTGACGCGGCGCTCGGGCATGATGGAAACCTGCTCGCAGATCTCCTTCGCCTTGGCCGGGCCAATGCCGTGGATGTAGCGAAGCGCGATCTCTACGCGCTTATTCGTCGGAATATTGACGCCGGCTATACGGGCCACTTTCCATCTCCCAAATTCTGAACGCCATACACGGACGAACCATGGGGCGACCTTTCGGTCACCGCATCAGCTCGCCCGTTTCGCGAAGGGCGCTATCTACAGTCAGCGTTGCCACCCCGTCAATGGGGTTGCAACAGGTGTGTGTCACTTCTCTTCGAGAGCCGCAGCAATTCCCGCTGCGACCTCGTCCATGGATCCCATGCCGGGGACTTCCCGCAACTTGCCCGATTGGGCATAGAACGGGATGAGCGGCGCTGTCTGATCCTGGTAGTTCTTCAAACGTACCTTGAACGCGTCGATATTATCATCGGCCCGTCCCTCTTCCGCCGCCCGCTTTTCCATACGGGCGACCAATTCATTGTCATCCACCAGCAGGCGGACAACGGCATCAACCTGGGTGCCACGCTTGGCCAGCGCTGCATCAAGCGCCTCTGCCTGGGCAACCGTGCGCGGGAAGCCGTCGAAGATGGCGCCACCGGCGGCCTCGGCCTCCGGCAGACATTCCTCGATCAACTCGATCACGATCTCGTCGGACACCAGATTTCCGGCATCCATGATCGCAGACACGCGCAGACCCAACTCTGTCCCGGCCGCCTTTGCTTCGCGCAGCATGTCTCCGGTGGAGAGCTGCACCCAGCCGCGCTCGGTGACGAGACGCTTAGACTGGGTGCCTTTGCCACAGCCCGGCGGTCCGAACAGGATAATGTTCATCGCTTGCGTCCCCGCAGCTTCGATTTCTTGATCAGACCCTCGTACTGGTGCGCCAGCAAATGGGACTGGATCTGCGAAACCGTATCCAGCGTCACCGAAACGATGATGAGCAGGGACGTACCGCCCAGCGCCGTCTGCGGATTGAGCATCATGGGCACCATACAGATCAGGACCAGGTACAGGGCTCCAACCAGGGTCAGGCGGGAGAGGACGTAGTCGATATACTCGGCGGTCCGTTTACCTGGCCGAATGCCCGGCAGGAACCCGCCATACTTCCTCAGATTCTCGGCGGTGTCCTCAGGGTTGAAGACGACCGAGGTGTAGAAGAAGCAGAAGAACACGATCATGGCGGCATAGAGCACCATGAAGAGCGGCGCCCCCGGTCCGAGATAGGCCACCATCGTCTGCAGCCATCCGGCACCAGACTGGGCCTGGAAGCTGGCCGCCGTTGCCGGCAGCAGCAACAGGGACGAGGCGAAGATCGGCGGAATGACGCCTGCGGTATTCAGCTTGAGCGGCAGGAAGGAGGTGTCGCCTCCGACCATGCGATTTCCCTGCTGGCGCTTGGGGTACTGGACCAGAAGCCGGCGCTGCGAGCGCTCCATGAAGACGACCAGGGTCAGGCCGATCAGGATCAGCGCCGTGCCGACCAGAAGGACCGTGCCGTCGCCGGTCGAGGAGGCTTGCGACAGCGCGCCACCGATCACACCCGGCACAGCCGAGATGATACCCGCGAAAATGATCAGGGACACACCATTACCAACACCGCGCGCGGTGATCTGCTCACCCAGCCACAACAGCAGCATGGTGGCACCGACCAGCGTGATCACGGTCGAGGCAATAAAGAAGGGCCCGGGATTGAGCGCCAGCGCGACACCGTCGCTATTGGGCGTATTCATGCCCATGGCGATAGCGAAGGCCTGGCCCGTGGCCAGGAAAACAGTCAGATACCGGGTGTACTGGTTGATCTGCTGCCGGCCCTGCTCGCCACCTTCCTTCTTCAGCTTTTCAAGGCTGGGAATGGTGGCTGACATCAGCTGCATGATGATCGAGGCCGAAATATACGGCATCACGTTGAGCACGAAGATCGCCATGCGCTCGACGGCACCGCCGCCAAGCATGTTGAACATGGACAGGATGCCCTGCCCCTGCCCGCCCAGCGAATCGAAGACGCGTGCGTATTGCTCCGGATCGATCCCGGGAATCGGCACGAAAGTACCAATCCGGTAAACGATCAGGATCCCGATCGTGAACAGGATGCGTTGCTGCAGCTCCTTCGCTTTCGCGAAGGAGCTAAAGTTCATGTTCGCAGCAAGCTGTTCGGCAGCTGAAGCCATGAAGACGTCCTTAAAAGGTCGGCGTTAAGTCGCTTATTCCGCGGCGTCTTTTGCCACGGCGGTGAGGGTCACCTTGCCGCCGGCCTTCTCGACCGCGGCAACCGCTGCCTTGGAGGCACCGGCAAGGGTGATCTCTACTTTGGACTTCAGCTCGCCCTTCGCAAGGAGGCGGATGCCATCCAGCTGACGACGGACCAGGCCCGCAGCCATCAGGACTTCAGCGTCGATCGGCTTTTTCGCGTCGATCTTGCCTTCGGCAATTGCCTTCTCGATACGGCCGAGATTCACTTCTGCCCAAGCCTTGCGGTTCGGCTTGTTGAAGCCCCGCTTCGGCAGGCGCATATGAAGCGGCATCTGGCCGCCCTCGAAGCCCTTGATAGCCACACCCGAACGGGATTTCTGGCCCTTGACGCCGCGGCCACCCGTTTTGCCCTTGCCGGAACCGATACCACGGCCGACGCGGGTGCGGATCTTGGTAGCACCGTCATTGTCGCGCAATTCATTGAGACGCATGTCGTTCTCCATTCGATGGAGCGGTTTCCCCAGCAGGGACCTACTCCTCGACGATTTCCACCATATGGCTGACCTTGGCAATCATGCCACGGACAGACGGTGTATCTTCCAGCTCGCGCTCACGACCGATCTTGTTGAGACCGAGGCCGATAAGCGTGGCACGCTGATCTTGCGGGCGGCGGATGGCGCTGCCCGTCTGGCGTACGCGGATGGTCTTTTTGGCCATTGTGTCCGGTCCTTACGCTTCGATCGCTTCCGGTGAGGACGCGCCGTCATCGCGGCGGTTCACCAGATCGCCAACCTTAAGACCACGCTTGGCTGCAACCGAGCGCGGGCTCGACTGCGCCTTCAGCGCGTCCATGGTGGCGCGGATCATGTTGTACGGGTTGGACGTGCCAACCGACTTGGCAACCACGTCCTGGACCCCGAGGGTTTCCAGCACAGCGCGCATCGGCCCACCGGCGATGACGCCGGTACCCGGAGGCGCTGCCCGCAGGACGACCTTGCCGGCGCCGTGACGGCCTTTGCCGTCATGGTGCAGGGTACGGCCTTCGCGCAGCGGGACGCGAACCATGTTCTTCTTGGCTTCGTCGGTGGCCTTGCGGATGGCTTCCGGCACTTCGCGCGCCTTGCCCTGTCCGAAGCCGACGCGGCCTTTCTGGTCACCGACCACGACGAGGGCTGCGAACTGGAAGTTCCGGCCGCCCTTCACGGTCTTGGCGACGCGGTTGATGTGGACGAGCTTGTCTACAAGTTCGTCATCGCGTTCCTGGTCGCGGTCCCGGCCACGGCCACGGCCTCGGCCACGGTCACCGCGGTCACCACGTTGCTCGTTCTGATGAGCCATACGTCCGCTCCCTTAGAAGTTCAGGCCGCCCTCGCGGGCCGCCTCTGCGAGCGCTTTGACACGCCCGTGAAAGATGTAACCGCCACGGTCGAAGACGACGTCCTTGACGCCTTCCTTGACTGCGCGCTCGGCGATCAGCTTGCCGACGATCTCGGCAGCCTTCGTGTCGCAACCCTTGCCATGCTCTTTTTGAGCGGCTTCCTCGAGGGAAGAGGCAGCGACGACCGTCTTGCCCGACACATCGTCGATGATCTGGGCATAGATGTTCTTCGAAGACCGGTAGACCGACAGCCGCGGACGGCCATTGGCGAACTTGCGCAGACGGATCCGGTTGCGCTGGGCGCGACGGACCGATTTTTCGCGTTGAGTTTTCATCGCTCGCCCTACTTCTTCTTGCCTTCTTTGCGGCGGATATACTCGCCGACATATTTGATGCCCTTGCCCTTGTAAGGCTCCGGCGGACGGAAGCGACGGATCTCGGCGGCTGTCTGGCCGACGCGCTGCTTATCAGCGCCCACGATCTTCACTTCGGTCGGCTTGCCGACACTGATGGTGATGCCTTCCGGGGCGTCGTAGACGACGTCATGCGACAGGCCGAGCGACAGCTTCAGGGACGTGCCCTGCATCTGCGCACGATAACCAACGCCAACCAGCTCGAGATCCTTCTCGTAGCCGGCCGTGACCCCCTGAACCAGGTTGGCGACCAGGGCACGTTGCATGCCCCACATCGCGCGGGCCTTCTTGGTCTCGTCGCGCGGCTTGATGACAATGCCATCTTCGCCCTGCTCGACATTCACTTCCTCAACAAAGGTCATGGACAGTTCGCCCTTGGGACCCTTGACGGTCAGCGACGTCTCCGTGAGCGTCGCCGTGACCCCGCCGGGGATGGCGACCGGGAGTTTACCGATACGTGACATTGGTTCGCTCCCTTAGCTGACGTGACAGAGGATCTCGCCGCCCACATTGGACTCACGAGCCACCGAATCCGACATCACGCCCTTGGGCGTGGAGAGGATTGCGATGCCGAGGCCATTCTGGACAAGCGGCAGATCTTTGACGCCGGAATAAACGCGGCGGCCCGGCTTGGAGATACGCTTGATCTCCGAAATGACCGAGTCACCTTCGAAATACTTCAGTTCGATCTCGAACTCTTTCATGCCGGAGGCATGCTCTACTTCCGCATAGTCACGGATGTAGCCTTCCGACTTTAGAACGTCGAGCACGCGGCGGCGCAGGGCCGAGGCCGGCGTGTTGACGGACCGCTTGCTGCGCATCAGCGCATTGCGGATACGGGTCAGCATATCGCCGAGAGGATCATTCACAGACATGTTCTCGTCTCCTCTCTTACCAGCTCGACTTGACCATGCCCGGGATCATGCCCTGGCTGGCGTAGTCGCGCATCGCAATACGCGACATGCGGAATTTGCGATAGAAAGCACGCGGACGGCCAGTGATCTCGCACCGGTTCCGGATGCGGGATACTGCCGAGTTGCGCGGCATTTCGGCCAGCTTCAGCTGAGCAGCAAAACGCTCCTCGACCGGCAGGTCCTTGTTGCGTGCGATCGCCTTGAGCTGTTCGCGCTTGGCCGCATAACGCTTGACCAGACGCACACGCTTCAAATTGCGCTCGACTGCGGAAGTTTTCGCCATTTAAGTCCTCCTGCGTGCAGAGCCCGAGCGGCCCTGCGTTCCTGCTGCGTTAGTTCGTAAAGGGGAAATCGAACTCGGCCAGCAGGGCCTTCGCTTCCTCATCACTGCCTGCGGTCGTGCAGACAACGATATCCATACCCCGGATCTTCTCGACCTTGTCGTAGTCGATCTCCGGGAACACGATATGCTCTTTCAGTCCCATCGCGTAATTTCCGCGACCGTCGAAGCTCTTACCATTGAGTCCACGGAAGTCACGCACGCGAGGCAGGGCGATCGTGATCAGACGGTCCAGGAACTCGTACATACGGTCCTGGCGCAGCGTCACTTTCGCACCAATCACCTGCTCCTCACGGAGCTTGAAGCCGGCGATCGACTTCTTGGCAACGGTCTTGACCGGCTTCTGGCCGGAAATGGCTTCGAGATCTTCCAGGGCGCCCTTGATTTTCTTGGAGTCCTGGGAAGCCTCGCCAACGCCCATGTTGATCACGATCTTGTCGAGACGCGGGATCTGCAGGTCGTTGGCATAGCCAAACTTTTCTTTCATCGCCGCACGGATGACATCTTTGTACTTCGTGCGGAGACGCGGGGTGTAGGTGGCGGTATCAGACATCGATAACCTCGCCCGAGCTCTTGGCGACGCGCACCTTCTTGCCGTCTTCAATCTTGAAGCCGACACGAGTTGCCTCGCCGGTTTTCGGATCGGCCAACGCCACGTTCGAGACGTGGATGGAGGCTTCTTTTTCCTTGATGCCGCCCTGGTCGGTCTGGGTCGCACGCGTGTGGCGCTTGACCACATTCACGCCAGACACAAAGACGCGATCCTCGGTCGGCAGGACCTTGGTGACTTCGCCGGTCTTGCCCTTGTCACGGCCGGCGAGAATGACGACTTTGTCGCCCTTCTTGATCTTGGCAGCCATTACAGCACCTCCGGCGCCAGCGAGACGATCTTCATGTGGTTCTTGGCGCGAAGTTCGCGCGGAACCGGTCCGAAGATACGCGTGCCGAGCGGCTCGTTGTTATTGTTGATAATCACAGCCGCGTTGCCATCGAAGCGAATGACGGAACCGTCTTTACGCTGGATGTCCTTGGCCACGCGAACGACGACGGCCTTGCGGACATCACCCTTCTTAACGCGACCACGCGGAATGGCTTCCTTGACCGAGACGACAATGATGTCGCCGACGTGGGCATAGCGACGCTTGGCACCGCCGAGCACCTTGATGCACTGCACACGGCGGGCGCCAGAATTGTCAGCCACGTCCAGATTGGTTTGCATCTGGATCATCGCAGATCCTCCTTAGGAAAGGATTGGTCTCTCGCCAGGCTTACGCCTCGACGGTGACCACCTCCCACCGCTTCAACTTCGACTTGGGTGCACATTCCTGAATCTGGACCTGATCACCCACCTTGAACGCATTGGCTTCGTCATGCGCGTGGTAACGCTTGGTGCGACGGACCGTCTTGCGCAGCAGCGGGTGGAGGAAAGTCCGTTCCACACGCACCACGATGGTCTTGGCACCCTTGTCACTCACTACGACGCCTTGCAGGATACGCTTCGGCATCGCTAGCTCCCTTGCTCTTCGTGCGATTTCCGCTCGCTCTGGACCGTACGAATGCGCGCGATATCGCGGCGAATCTGGCCGTAGCGAGCGGTGTTTTCCATCTGGCCGGAGGCCTGCTGGAACCGCAGCTTGAATTGTTCTTCCTTCAGCTTCAGGAGCGCGTCCTTCAGCTGATCTTCGGTCATGGCGCGAACGTCAACGGGTTTCATCGTTGTGTTCTCCCTACTCGCCCACACGGGCGACGATTTTGGTCTTGACCGGCAGCTTTGCAGCGCCCAGCTCGAGAGCCTCGCGCGCAACATTTTCGGGAACACCGTCGATCTCGAACATGATGCGGCCGGGTTTGACCTTGCACGCCCAAAACTCGGGCGAGCCCTTACCTTTACCCATCCGGACTTCGGTCGGTTTCTTGGAAACCGGTACGTCCGGGAAGATGCGGATCCACACGCGACCTGCACGCTTCATGTGGCGAGTAATCGCCCGACGCGTGGCTTCGATCTGGCGCGCGGTAACGCGTTCCGGCTGGAGCGCCTTGAGGCCGTAGGAGCCGAAGTTCAGCGTATAGCCACCCTTCGCTGCGCCCTTGATACGGCCTTTGTGCGCCTTGCGGAATTTCGTGCGTTTCGGTTGCAGCATGGCTGAATTCCTTACGCGGCTTGGCGGCCCGAGCGGGCGCGCTGTTCACCGGACTCCTGGAGACGGCGCTCCTGGGCGTTCGGATCGTGTTCCATGATCTCGCCTTTGTAGATCCAGACCTTGATGCCGATGATACCCATCGCGGTCTTGGCTTCGGCGGTTCCGTAATCGATATCGGCACGCAGCGTATGAAGCGGCACGGAGCCCTCATTATACTGCTCGGTACGGGCAATTTCCGCACCGCCGAGACGACCGCCGCAGACGATCTTGCAGCCCTTGGCGCCCATGCGCATCGCCGACTGCATCGAACGCTTCATCGCGCGGCGGAAAGCCACGCGACGCTCGAGCTGCTGGGCGATGGACTCAGCCACCAGGGTTGCGTCGATTTCGGGCTTGCGCACTTCCACGAGGTTCAGGAAAACCTCGCTGTCGATCATCTTCGACAGCTCCTTGCGGAGCGTCTCGATGTCCGAACCCTTCTTGCCGATCACCACACCCGGGCGAGCCGTATGGACGGTGACGCGGCACTTCTTGTGCGGGCGCTCGATCACGATCTTCGAGACACTGGCATTCTTCAGACGCTCTTTGAGCATCTTCCGGATCTTGATGTCTTCATGCAGCAGCTTGGCGTATTCGCCAGCGCCGGCATACCAGCGGGATTCCCAGGTGCGGTTGACGCCAAGGCGCAGACCGATCGGATTTACTTTCTGACCCATCAGGCGGCCTCCTCGACTTCGCGCACCACGATGGTGAGCTCGGAAAACGGCTTCAGGATCTTTGCACCGCGACCGCGTGCACGAGCCCGGAACCGTTTCATGACCAGGTTCTTGCCAACAAAGGCTTCCGACACGACGAGGCTGTCGATGTCGAGGCCGTGGTTGTTTTCAGCGTTCGCAATAGCCGACTCGAGCGTTTTCTTGACTTCCTTGGAGATCCGCTTGCGCGAGAATTCCAGTTCGGCCAGGGCCCGCTCGACCTTTTTGCCGCGGATGAGCGCGGCGACAAGGTTGAGCTTCTGCGGGCTGATACGGATCATCCGCAGCTTGGCACGCGCTTCATTGTCGGCGACGCGACGGGGGTTTGAAGTCTGTCCCATCGCTTATCTCCGCTTCGCTTTTTTATCCGCTGCGTGACCGTAATAGGTCCGCGACGGAGAAAATTCACCGAGCTTGTGGCCGACCATGTCTTCGGTCACCAGCACCGGCACGAACTTGTTGCCGTTGTGAACCTGAAAGGTCAGGCCCACGAACTGCGGCATGATGGTTGAACGGCGCGACCAGGTCTTGATCGCTTGCTTACGTCCGCCTTCGTGCGACTTCTCCGCTTTTTTCAGCAGATAGCCGTCGACGAACGGACCTTTCCAGACAGAGCGAGGCATCGTCTGCTCCCTATCGCTTCTTGCGCTCGTGGCGCGAGCGGATGATGAACTTGTCAGTCGACTTGTTCGAGCGTGTCTTGGCACCCTTGGTCGGCTTGCCCCACGGGGTCACCGGGTGGCGACCACCAGAGGTACGGCCTTCACCACCACCATGCGGGTGATCAACCGGGTTCATGACAACACCGCGAACAGACGGACGCTTGCCGAGATGGCGTTTGCGACCGGCCTTGCCGAGGTTGATGTTGAGGTGGTCCGGGTTCGAAACCGCACCGACCGTCGCCATGCACTTGTCCGAGACCATGCGCAGCTCGCCAGACGCCAGACGGATCTGGGCGTAGCCGGCATCACGGCCGACCAGCTGGACATACGCACCGGCGGAACGGGCAATCTGCCCACCCTTCTCCGGCTTCATCTCGACATTGTGAAGGATGGTGCCAACCGGCACTGCCTTCAGCGGCATCGCGTTACCCGGCTTCACGTCGCACTTGGCGGACGCGATGACCGTATCACCTTCGGAAAGGCGCTGCGGAGCCAGGATATAGGCCTTTTCGCCGTCCTCATACTGAATGAGGGCGATGAAAGCCGTCCGGTTCGGATCGTACTCAAGACGCTCGACGGTCGCGGGCATGTCCCACTTGCGGCGCTTGAAGTCGACCAGGCGATAGAGACGCTTCGCGCCACCGCCACGCCGGCGGGCCGTGATGCGACCCATATTGTTGCGCCCACCCTTTTTGGTGAGGCCTTCGACCAGTGTCTTCTCAGGGCGTCCCTTGTGCAGGGCGGAACGATCCACCAGCACGAGGGCACGGCGGCCCGGAGAGGTCGGTTTGAATGTTTTCAAAGCCATCTTACAGACCCGTCGTCACGTCGATCGAGTGACCCTCTGCGAGAGTCACGACCGCTTTCTTCTGGTCATTGCGGCGACCGGGAATACCCCGGAAGCGCTTGGTCTTTCCGTGAACCTTGATGGTGTTCACAGCCGTCACCTTTACCTTGAAGAGCTCTTCGACCGCTTCCGCGATCTCCTTCTTGTTGGCAGAGAGCGGCACGAAAAAGACAACCTTGCTTTCTTCCGAAAGCAGTGTGGCCTTCTCGGTGATCACCGGGCTCAGGATCGTGTCGTAATGGCGCGCAGCAGCCGTCATCTTAAGCCTCCTTCGCGCTGAGGCGGGCGTGGATCTGCTCCACAGCCGCCTTCGTCAGCACCAGGGTGTCGCGACGCAGCACGTCATAAACATTCAGGCCCTGTGCAGGCAGAACGTCGATGCACGGCAGGTTGCGAGCCGCCTTGGCGAAATTCTCATTCACTTCGACGCCGGAGATGACCAGAGCATTGGTGATGCCCAGACCTTCAAAGGACGTGCGGAGCGACTTCGTGTGCGGGGCATCAAGCGCGGCATCATCGAGGATGATGAGCGACTTGGCGCCGAGCTTGGCCGACAGGGCGTGGCGCAGGCCGAGGGCACGAACCTTCTTGGGAAGCTCATGCGCATGACTGCGAACGCGGGGACCGTGGGCCTTGCCGCCGCCGACGAATTGCGGCGCGGAGCGGGCACCGTGACGGGCCGTACCGCCGCCCTTCTGGCGACCGAAGCGTTTCTTGGTCCGATTGATTTCGGAGCGGCCGAGCGTCTTGTGCGTGCCCTGCTGGCGTGCTGCCAGCTGCCACTTCACAACGCGCTGCAGGAGGTCGGAGCGCACCTCTTCAATGCCGAAGACGGCATCGTCGAGATCGATGGCACCGGCGTCCTTCGCCGCGAGGGTTTTGACCTCGATCTTCATGCTTCCGTTCCTTCTTCACCGTCAGCCGCAGCCGGAGCCGCAGTGTCGGCGTCCGTCGCGACCGGTGCGTTCAGCTCGTCCAGCGTACGGAACTTGCCCGGAACGGGAAGCTCGGCATCGCCATGACCCTTGATCGCGTCGCGCAACTCAACCCAGCCACCGGCTGACCCCGGAACGGCGCCCTTGACCAGGACAATACCGCGCTCGACGTCAACACGAACGACTTCGATATTCTGTGTGGTCACGCGGACAGCGCCCATGTGACCGGCCATCTTCTTGCCCTTGAAGACCTTGCCCGGATCCTGACACTGACCGGTCGAACCATGCGAGCGGTGCGAGATTGACACACCGTGCGTGGCACGAAGGCCGCCAAAACCGTGGCGCTTCATGGCACCTGCAAAACCCTTACCGATCGAGATGCCGGCGACATCCACTCTCTGGCCCGGGACGAAATGGTCCGCGGTCAGCTCGGAGCCGACTTCAATCAGCGCGTCTTCGGCAACGCGGAATTCGACCAGCTTGCGCTTGGGCGCAACCTTGGCCTTGGCGAAGTGACCGCGCATCGCCTTCGGCGTCCGCTTGGCCTTGGCTGCACCGGCACCGAGCTGGAGCGCCACATAGCCGTCCCGGTCGGCGGTCTTGTGAGACACGACCTGGACACCGTCCATGTGAAGCACCGTGCAAGGCACGTGCGAACCGTCTTCGGCGAAAATACGCGTCATGCCCAGCTTGCGGGCGATCACGCCTGTTCTGCGATCTTCCTGGCGCATAGTCCTACGCTCCCAGCTTGATCTCGACGTCCACGCCGGCCGACAGGTCGAGCTTCATGAGCGCGTCCACGGTTTGCGGAGTGGGGTCGACGATGTCGAGAAGGCGCTTGTGCGTCCGGATTTCGAACTGCTCGCGCGACTTCTTGTCGATGTGCGGCGAGCGCAGCACCGTGAATTTTTCGATGCGCGTCGGCAGCGGAATCGGACCACGGACGTTGGCGCCCGTGCGCTTGGCTGTCGAGACGATCTCCCGGGTGGAGTTATCCAGAACCCGGTGGTCGAACGCCTTCAGGCGAATGCGGATGTTTTGACGTTCCATCAAACCGATCCCGTTTCTTAACTTTCAAAAAGAGCATGACCGGGGCGGATACCTGCGGCACCGCCCCGGCCGGATTTGGTAGTCTACTCGATGATCTTCGAGACGACGCCGGCGCCGACGGTGCGGCCACCTTCACGGATAGCGAAGCGGAGCTTCTCTTCCATGGCGATCGGCACGATCAGTTCGACATTCATTTCGATGTTGTCGCCCGGCATCACCATTTCCGTACCTTCGTTCAGCGTCACGACGCCGGTGACGTCGGTCGTGCGGAAGTAGAATTGCGGACGGTAATTGGTGAAGAACGGGGTGTGACGACCGCCCTCTTCCTTGGTCAGGATGTAGGCTTCAGCCACGAACTTCTTGTGCGGGGTGATGGAGCCCGGCTTGGCCAGAACCTGACCGCGCTCAACGCCTTCACGATCCACGCCGCGCAGAAGCACGCCGACATTGTCGCCAGCCTGGCCCTGGTCGAGCAGCTTGCGGAACATCTCAACGCCGGTGCAGGTCGTCTTCGAGGTGTCACGGACACCGACGATTTCGATCTCTTCACCAACCTTGACGATGCCGCGCTCGATACGACCGGTCACAACCGTACCCCGGCCCGAAATCGAGAACACGTCCTCGATCGGCATCAGGAAGGGCTGGTCAACCGGACGCTCAGGCGTCGGGATGTATTCGTCGACTGCCGCCATCAGCTCAAGGATCTTGTCCTTGCCGATATTGTCGTCACGGCCTTCAACAGCCGCCAGAGCCGAACCCGCAACGATCGGAAGATCGTCGCCCGGGAAATCATAGGAGGACAGAAGTTCGCGAACTTCCATTTCCACCAGCTCGAGCAGCTCTTCATCGTCAACCTGGTCAACCTTGTTCAGGAAGACAACAAGCGCCGGAACGCCAACCTGGCGAGCCAGAAGAATGTGCTCACGCGTCTGCGGCATCGGGCCGTCAGCGGCGTTCACAACCAGAATGGCACCGTCCATCTGTGCCGCGCCCGTGATCATGTTCTTCACATAGTCAGCGTGGCCCGGGCAATCGACGTGTGCGTAGTGACGGTTCGCCGTCTCGTATTCGACGTGAGCCGTCGAGATCGTGATGCCGCGTGCCTTCTCTTCAGGCGCGCTGTCAATCTCGTCATAACCCTTCGCGACACCGCCGGAGGCTTCCGCCAGCACCATCGTGATCGCAGCCGTCAGCGTCGTCTTGCCATGGTCAACGTGACCAATCGTGCCGATGTTCGCGTGCGGCTTAGTCCGCTGAAACTTTTCCTTCGCCATGATCTCGCTCCGAAATCCGTGTGTTCGTTGTTTTACTGTGACCAGAGGTCCGCTTAGGCGGACTTGGCGATGACTTCTTGTTCGACGGCCTTGGGCACCGCCTCATAGTGATCGAAAAGCATGGTGAACTGAGCCCGGCCCTGGGTCGCAGACCGCAGGTTGTTCACGTAACCGAACATGTTCGCCAGCGGCACCATCGCATTCACGACGGTTGCGTTGCCGCGCATTTCCTGACCGGCGATCTGACCCCGACGGGAGTTCAGGTCACCAATAACACCACCGGTGTATTCGTCCGGCGTCACGACTTCGACCTTCATGATCGGCTCCAGAAGCTTCGGCGCACAATGCGACTTGGCTTCACGGAAAGCGGCACGAGCCGCGATCTCGAAGGCGAGGACGCTGGAGTCAACGTCGTGGTAGGCACCGTCGATCAGGGTCGCCTGGACGTCGATAACCGGGAAACCGGCAATCAGGCCGCCATCCATAACCGACTTCAGACCCTTTTCAACGCCCGGAATGTATTCCTTCGGCACAGAGCCACCGATGATCTTGCTCTCGAAGACAAAACCCGAGCCGGACTCACCCGGTGCGAATTCGATCTTGACGCGGGCGAACTGGCCCGAACCACCGGACTGCTTCTTGTGCGTGTAGTCGACGATACCAGCCTGGCCGAGCGATTCGCGGTAGGCCACCTGCGGCGCGCCGACATTGGCCTCAACCTTGAACTCGCGCTTCATGCGATCGACGAGAATGTCGAGGTGAAGCTCGCCCATGCCGGCAATGATGGTCTGGCCGGATTCTTCGTCGGTCTTCATGCGGAAGGACGGATCCTCGGCAGCCAGACGCTGCAGGGCAACGCCAAGCTTCTCCTGGTCGGCCTTCGACTTCGGCTCGATGGCCAGCTCGATGACCGGATCCGGGAATTCCATGCGCTCCAGGATCACCGGCTTCATCGGGTCACACAGGGTGTCGCCCGTCGTGGTGTCCTTCAGGCCTGCAATCGCGACGATGTCGCCGGCAAAGCATTCCTTGATGTCTTCACGCGAATTGGAGTGCATCAGCAGCATGCGGCCGATACGCTCTTTCTTGTCCTTCACCGTGTTGAGCAGGGACACGCCCGTCTCAAGGTGACCGGAATACATGCGCGCGAAGGTGAGCGAGCCGACGAACGGGTCGTTCATGATCTTGAAGGCGAGCAGGGAGGTCGGCTCGTCATCGGCAGCGCGGCGCGTGACTTCTTCCTCGGTCTTGAAATCGATACCCTTGATGGCCGGCACTTCGACCGGGCTCGGCAGGTAATCGACGACAGCATCCAGCAGGGGCTGGACGCCCTTGTTCTTGAACGCGGTGCCGCACAGGATCGGGTTGAAGGCGAGCTCGATGCAGCCCTTGCGGATGAGGCGCTTGAGGGTCTCCTCGGACGGCTCTTCGCCCTCGAGATAGGCCTCCATGGCAGCTTCGTCCTGCTCAACGGCCGTCTCGACGAGCTTCTCACGGTATTCGGCAGCCTGGTCAGCCAGCTCGGGACGGATATCCCGGACTTCCCAGGTCGCGCCAAGGTTTTCACCCTGCCACACCAGTTCCTTCATCGTGACCAGATCGACGAGACCTTCGTATTCGATCTCTGACCCGATCGGCAGCTGAACGCACAGCGGCGTGGCGCCGAGACGATCTTCGATCATCTTGACGCAGTTGAAGAAGTCGGCGCCCAGCTTGTCCATCTTGTTGATGAACACCATACGCGGGACCTTGTAACGGTCGGCCTGACGCCACACCGTTTCGGTCTGCGGCTCGACACCGGCATTGGCGTCCAGACAGCAAACAGCACCATCAAGAACACGCAGCGAGCGCTCGACTTCGATCGTGAAGTCGACGTGGCCGGGCGTGTCGATGATGTTCAGGCGCTTGCCGTTCCAGAAACAGGTCGTTGCAGCAGACGTGATCGTGATGCCACGCTCCTGCTCCTGCTCCATCCAGTCCATGGTGGCGGCACCATCGTGCACTTCACCAATCTTGTGGGACTTGCCGGTGTAATAGAGGATCCGCTCGGTCGTCGTCGTCTTGCCGGCATCAATGTGAGCCATGATGCCGAAGTTGCGGTAGTCCTCGATTTTGTAGTCGCGGGCCATTTGTAAGGGTCCTTGGTACGGGTCTGTGCCTGTAGGGGGTTACCAGCGGTAGTGCGAGAAAGCCCGGTTGGCTTCCGCCATCCGGTGCGTGTCTTCGCGCTTCTTGACGGCCGTACCGCGATTGGCGGCAGCGTCCATCATTTCAGCGGCGAGACGTTCGCGCATGGTATTCTCGTTACGACCGCGCGCAGCACCCGTGAGCCAGCGAATGGCGAGGGCCTTCTTGCGTTCGGTACGGACTTCAACCGGCACCTGATAGGTCGCACCACCAACGCGGCGGGAGCGGACCTCGACTTCAGGCGCCACATTGTCCAGGGCCTCGTGGAAGACGCGGATCGGCTCGCGCTTCAGCTTCTCTTCGACGATGTCGAGAGCGCCATAGACAATGCGCTCGGCGACAGACTTTTTGCCGTCGAGCATGATGTAGTTCATGAATTTCGTGAGATCGCGATCCCCAAACTTGGGGTCCGGAAAGATCTCGCGTTTCTCTGCGCGGTGACGACGCGACATGGACGTCTCCCTTACTTAGGACGCTTGGCGCCGTATTTCGAACGGCGTTGCTTGCGGTCCTTGACGCCCTGGGTATCCAGAACGCCGCGAAGAATGTGATAGCGGACACCCGGAAGGTCCTTCACGCGACCACCGCGGATAAGGACAACTGAGTGTTCCTGCAGATTGTGACCCTCACCCGGGATGTAGCTCACAACTTCATACCCGTTGGTCAGACGCACTTTGGCGACTTTCCGCAAGGCCGAGTTCGGCTTTTTCGGGGTCGTGGTATAGACGCGCGTGCAGACGCCACGGCGCTGCGGGCAAGCCTGCAGGGCCGGCACCTTGTTGCGCTTCGGCTTGTCTTTTCGCGGCTTGCGAATGAGCTGGTTGATTGTTGGCATCCCGCTCTAATCCGTTCCTAATCTCAACAACCACGCCCCCCAGCATGTTGAAATGCTGATGGACGCAAAGAAAGATCCCGACGCTCGAACGCGAGGTTCGCACGGCGGCATCTGGGGCTTTTCCGTTACCGTGGACGACGTCTAACCGCGTGGGTTACGGCCCGTCCTCAAAACGAGCGCGGAAACTACGCAGACGACTCGCATTCGTCAAGCGCTTGTTCAGAGGTTTTCTGAGGCGCTACGGCCCGGTACCGGCCGATACAAAAAGGCCGCCAGTCTCCTGGCGGCCTTTTCTCTGGTATAACAGGGGGATCGTCCCTGAAATGGGCTAGTTTGCGCCCTCTTCAGCGGCCAATTCCTCAGCAGCTGCGTCGGCGATCTCCGTCGGCAGGCCTTCGGCCTCAACCGCCGCTTCACGCTCTGCGAGCATATCCGCATCAAGATCGTCAGCGATCGCCTGGTACTGGCGCATGATGGCGCCGGTACCGGCGGGAATCAGGCGGCCAACAATGACGTTCTCCTTGAGACCCTCGAGCGTGTCTTCCTTGCCCTGGACGGCCGCCTCGGTGAGGACGCGGGTCGTCTCTTGGAAGGAGGCTGCCGAGATGAAGGAACGCGTCTGCAGGGACGCCTTGGTGATCCCCAGAAGAACCGGGTCACCCGTAGCGATCCGCTTGCCCTCGGCCTCGAGACGCTCGTTGGTCTCGATGAACTCGATCTTGTCGACCTGCTCGGCAGCCAGGAAAGTGCTGTCGCCCGGATCCTTGACCTCGATCTTCTGCAGCATCTGACGAACGATAGTTTCGATGTGCTTGTCGTTGATCGGAACGCCTTGCAGTCGATAGACCTCCTGGATCTCGTCGATCAGGTAGTTGGCTAGGGCCGGAACGCCGAGGATCGCCAGGATGTCGTGCGGCGCGGGGTGACCGTCGAGCAGGTATTCGCCCTTCTGGATCACATCGCCTTCCTGGACGGTGAGGTGCTTGCCCTTCGGGACAAGGTACTCGACCTTCTCCTGATCTTCGCCTTCCGGAACAATCGCGATGCGGCGCTTGTTCTTGTAGTCGCGACCAAATTCGACGCGACCCGTGATCTCGGCGATGACCGCGTGGTCCTTCGGACGGCGGGCTTCGAAGAGCTCGGCGACGCGCGGCAGACCACCGGTGATATCGCGGGTCTTGGCGCCTTCGGTCGGGATACGGGCAACGATGTCACCCGGACGAACCGTGTCACCATCGGCAACCGAGAGAACCGCGCCCACCGACAGCATGTAGCTGGCCGTGGAACCGGAGGAGAGCTTGATCGGCTCACCATTGTCATCCTGGACGACGATCGTCGGCTGGAGGGCGTTGGCCTTGGCCGAACCGCGCCAGTCGATGACCACCTTCGAGGCGATACCGGTCGCTTCGTCAGTCTCTTCCTTCACCGACACGCCTTCGGCGATATCGACAAACTTCACCTTGCCGCCCACTTCGGACACGACCGGGGCCGTATAAGGGTCCCACTCGCCGAGACGCTGGCCGCGAACGGTCTTGTCGCCTTGCTTGACCTTCAGCTTGGTGCCGTAGCCGAGCTTGTAGCTTTCGCGCTCCTTGCCCTCGCTATCCTCGATCACCAGCTGCATGTTGCGCGACAGGGCGATGAGGTCACCGTCGGAATTGGTGACGGTGGACGGGTTCTTGAAGGTCACTGTGCCTTCCGAGCCGGCTTCGATGAAGGACTGCTCGGAGACCTGGGCCGTACCGCCGATGTGGAAGGTCCGCATCGTCAGCTGGGTGCCCGGCTCACCGATCGACTGGGCGGCAATGACGCCGACAGCTTCACCGATATTGACGCGGGTACCGCGGGCCAGGTCACGACCATAGCAGGTCGCACAGACACCAACGCGGGTCTCACAGGTCAGCGGGGAACGAGCCCACACCGCCTGCACACCGGCCATTTCAATGGCCAGGGCGAGATCCTCGTCGATATAGGTGTCGGCCGCGCAGATGACTTCGCCGGACGCCGGATCCTTGACTTCCTTGGCCAGCGTACGACCGAGGATGCGTTGTTCCAGCGACACCACGACATCACCGCCATCGACCACCGCGGAAATCTCGAAGCACTCGGAGGTGCCGCAATCTTCCTCGGTAATGATGCAGTCCTGGGCGACGTCAACGAGACGACGCGTCAGGTAACCCGAGTTCGCCGTCTTCAGCGCCGTATCGGCCAGACCCTTACGGGCACCGTGCGTCGAGTTGAAGTATTCAAGAACGGTCAGACCTTCCTTGAAGTTCGAGATGATCGGCGTCTCGATAATCTCGCCGGACGGCTTGGCCATAAGGCCTCGCATACCCGCCAGCTGCTTCATCTGGTTCTTCGAACCACGGGCGCCGGAGTGGGCCATCATGTAGACCGAGTTCACCTCGGACGTCCGGCCATCTTCGCCGATCGTCGTCTTGGAGATCTCGTCCATCATGGCGTCAGCGACGTTGTCCGTACACTTGGCCCAGGCATCAACGACCTTGTTATACTTCTCACCCTTGGTGATCAGACCGTCGACATATTGCTGCTCGTAGTCCGACACCATGTCGCGGGTTGCCCCGACCAGATCGGCCTTGGCGTCCGGGATCAGCATGTCGTCCTTGCCGAAGGAAATGCCGGCCTTGGCCGCTTCCTTGAAGCCGAGACCCATGATCTGGTCGCAGAAGATGACCGTCGCCTTCTGACCGCAGTGACGATAGACCTGATCGATCAGGCCACCGATGGCTTTCTTGGTCAGAAGCTCGCCGATCATTTCCGGCTGCATCTTGGCGTGCTTGGGCAGGAGATCGATAATCATCTTCCGGCCCGGCGTGGTCTCAATCACCTTGGTGATCGGATTGCCTTCGACGTCGATACCTTCCCAGCGCGCCTTGATCTTGGTGTGCAGGGTGACGAAACCGGACTCGAGCGCCGCTTCCAGTTCTGCCCGGCTACCAAAGGCCATGCCCTCGCCCGGCTCCTTGTCCTTCTCGATGGACAGGTAGTACAGGCCCAGCACGATATCCTGCGACGGCACGATGATCGGCTTGCCGTTGGCCGGCGACAGGATGTTGTTGGTCGACATCATCAGCGTCCGCGCTTCGAGCTGGGCTTCCAGCGAAAGCGGCACGTGAACAGCCATCTGGTCACCGTCAAAGTCGGCGTTGAAGGCGGCACAGACCAGCGGGTGCAGCTGGATGGCCTTGCCCTCGATCAGTTTCGGTTCAAACGCCTGGATGCCGAGACGGTGCAGGGTCGGAGCGCGGTTCAGGAGAACCGGGTGCTCACGGATGACCTCGTCGAGCACATCCCAGACTTCCGGACGCTCTTTCTCGACCAGCTTCTTGGACTGCTTGACGGTCCCGGACAGCCCCTTGGCGTCGAGACGCGCATAGATGAAGGGCTTGAACAGCTCGAGCGCCATCTTCTTGGGCAGGCCGCACTCGTGCAGCTTGAGATCCGGACCCACCACGATGACCGAACGGCCGGAATAGTCGACGCGCTTACCGAGCAGGTTCTGACGGAAGCGACCCTGCTTGCCCTTGAGCATGTCGGACAGTGACTTCAACGGACGCTTGTTGGCACCCGTGATGACGCGGCCACGACGACCATTGTCGAACAGGGCGTCGACCGACTCCTGCAGCATCCGCTTTTCGTTCCGGATGATGATGTCCGGCGCGCGCAGCTCGATCAGGCGCTTGAGGCGGTTGTTGCGGTTGATGACGCGGCGATAGAGATCATTGAGATCGGAGGTCGCGAAACGGCCGCCATCGAGCGGCACGAGCGGACGCAGTTCCGGCGGAATGACCGGAATGACCGTCATGATCATCCACTCCGGGCGGTTGCCCGAAGTGAGGAAGTTTTCCATCAGCTTGAGACGCTTGGCGTACTTCTTCAGCTTCAGCTCGGAACCGGTTTCTTTCATGTCCTCACGGACCTTGGCGCACTCGGCTTCCAGATCCATGTTGATGAGGATTTCGCGGACCGCTTCAGCACCGATGCCAGCCGTGAAAGCGTCTTCGCCGTATTCGTCCTGCGCTTCCATATACTCTTCTTCAGAGAGCAGCTGGAAGGGCTGGAGCGGCGTCAGGCCCGGCTCGATGACGACGTAGTTCTCGAAGTAGAGAACGCGCTCGACGTCCTTCAGGGCCATGTCGAGAATCATGGCGATCCGCGACGGCAGCGACTTCAGGAACCAGATGTGGGCAACCGGCGCAGCCAGCTCGATGTGACCCATGCGCTCGCGACGGACGCGGGCAAGGGTCACTTCGACGCCGCACTTCTCGCAGACGATACCCTTGTACTTGATGCGCTTGTACTTGCCGCACAGGCACTCATAGTCCTTCACCGGTCCGAAGATCCGGGCGCAGAACAGACCATCACGCTCCGGCTTGAAGGTCCGGTAGTTGATCGTCTCGGGTTTTTTGACTTCGCCGAAGGACCAGGAGTGGATTTTCTCCGGGCTGGCCAAGGCGATGCGGATCCGGTCGAAGGACGGGCCTTCGGCAGCCGGATTGAAGATGTTCATGACGTCGTGATTCATGTCGCCGTCTCCCAAAAGGGTAGACGGGACAGGGAGAGCCCTGCCCCGCAAAATATGGTTCAGCCTTAGCCGTTCTTGAGCTCGACGTTGAGGCCGAGTGAACGCATTTCCTTGACAAGCACGTTGAAGCTTTCCGGAACGCCGGCTTCGAAGGTGTCGTCACCGCGGACAATGGCCTCATAGACCTTGGTCCGGCCGGCCACGTCATCCGACTTCACCGTCAGCATTTCCTGCAGCGTGTACGCCGCACCGTAGGCTTCCAGCGCCCACACTTCCATCTCGCCGAAGCGCTGGCCACCGAACTGGGCCTTACCACCGAGCGGCTGCTGGGTCACAAGGCTGTACGGGCCAATGGAACGGGCGTGGATCTTGTCATCCACCAGGTGGTGCAGTTTCAGCAGGTGCTTCACACCCACCGTCACCTTGCGGCGGAAGGGTTCACCGGTCTGACCGTCATAGAGCGTCGACTGGCCGGACGGATCAAAGCCCGCCTTCTCCAGCCAATGCGCCACATCCGGCTCACGGGCACCGTCGAAGACCGGGGTCGCGATCGGTACGCCGTTGGACAGGTTACGGCCCAGCTCGGCGATGTTGGCATCCGTTTCCGGAAGCTCGTCGCCTTCATAGACACGATCCAGCTCGGACCGGAGACCGGCCGTGCTGCCATCACGCTGATACGCCTCGTAGGCCTCACCGATCTGCTTGCCAAGACCGCGGCAGGCCCAGCCCAGGTGCGTCTCGAGAATCTGACCGACATTCATGCGCGACGGCACGCCAAGCGGGTTGAGGACGATATCCACCGCTTCGCCATTGGCCAGGAAGGGCATGTCCTCGATCGGGTTGATCTTGGAGATGACACCCTTGTTGCCGTGACGGCCGGCCATCTTGTCGCCCGGCTGAAGCTTGCGCTTCACGGCCACGAAGACCTTGACCATTTTCATCACGCCCGGCGGCATTTCATCGCCGCGCTGGAGCTTGTCGACCTTGTCTTCGAAGCGGCGATCCAGACGCGCCTTGGAGTCGTCATACTGCTTTTGCAGCGCTTCGACTTCGGCCATCGCCTTCTCGTCATCGAGGCCAATCCGCCACCAACCGCTGCGCGGGGTCTCGTCGAGAGCGTCCTGGGTCACTTCACCCTTGGCAAAGCCACGCGGTCCGGAGACAGCGGTCTTGCCGAGCAGGAGATCGCCGAGACGCTGGTAGATGTTGCGCTCGAGGATGGCGAGCTCGTCATCGCGGTCCTTGCCGAGACGTTCGATTTCCTCACGCTCGATCGAGATGGCGCGCTCGTCCTTGTCGACACCATGACGGTTGAAGACGCGGACTTCGACCACCGTACCGGTGGCACCGGACGGCATGCGAAGCGAGGTATCACGGACGTCCGAGGCTTTCTCACCGAAAATGGCGCGCAGAAGCTTTTCTTCCGGCGTCATCGGGCTCTCGCCCTTCGGGGTCACCTTGCCGACGAGGATGTCACCGGCAGCAACTTCCGCACCCACGGCCACGATACCGGCCTCGTCGAGATTGCGCAGGGCCTCCTCGCCGACATTCGGGATGTCGCGGGTGATTTCTTCCGGGCCGAGCTTGGTATCGCGGGCCGCGATCTCGAACTCTTCCAGGTGGATCGATGTAAAGACGTCGTCGCGCACGATGCGCTCGGAGATCAGGATCGAGTCCTCGAAGTTGTAGCCGTTCCACGGCATGAAGGCGACGACGACGTTCCGGCCGAGCGCGAGCTCACCCAGGTCAGTCGACGGGCCATCGGCAATGATATCGCCGGAGTTGACCAGGTCACCCACGCGCACGATCGGGCGCTGGTTGATACAAGTCGACTGGTTGGAGCGCTGGAACTTGGCCAGGCGATAAATGTCGACGCCTGACTTGGCAGCGTCGAGATCCTCGGTGGCGCGGATCACGATACGGGTCGCATCGACCTGTTCGATCACACCGGTCCGTCGCGCAGCAATAGCTGCCCCGGAATCGCGGGCCACAATGCTTTCCATGCCGGTGCCGACCAGCGGGGCTTCCGCCTTCACGAGCGGCACGGCCTGACGCTGCATGTTCGAGCCCATCAGGGCGCGGTTGGCGTCATCGTTTTCAAGGAAGGGAATAAGCGCCGCAGCGACCGAAACAACCTGCTTCGGCGACACGTCGATATATTCCACGTCCTCGCGCGGCACGAGGGTCACGTCACCGGCGATGCGGCAATTGACGAACTCGTTGTCCAGCTCGCCATTCTCGCTGACATGCGCATTCGCCTGGGCGATCGCGTAACGCGATTCCTGCATGGCGGAGAGGTAGTCGACCTGGTCGGTCAGCTTGCCATTCTCGACCTTGCGGTACGGGCTCTCGATGAAGCCGTACTTGTTGACGCGGGCGAAGGTCGAGAGCGAGTTGATCAGGCCGATATTCGGGCCTTCCGGGGTCTCGATCGGGCAGATCCGGCCGTAATGGGTCGGGTGCACGTCGCGGACTTCGAAGCCGGCACGCTCACGCGTCAGACCACCCGGGCCAAGCGCCGAGAGACGGCGCTTGTGGGTGACTTCCGACAGCGGGTTGGTCTGATCCATGAATTGCGACAGCTGCGAGGAGCCGAAGAACTCGCGCACGGCGGCAGCCGCCGGCTTGGCGTTGACCAGATCGTGCGGCATCACGGTTTCGATATCGACCGAGGACATGCGCTCCTTGATCGCCCGTTCCATGCGCAGCAGACCGATGCGGTACTGGTTTTCCATCAGCTCGCCGACCGAACGCACACGGCGGTTGCCGAGATTGTCGATGTCGTCGATTTCGCCGCGACCATCACGCAGACCCACGAGGGTCTTCAGGACGGCGAGGATGTCTTCCTTGCGCAGGGTGCGCATGTCGTCCGGCGCGTCGAGGTCAAGACGCATGTTCATTTTCACGCGACCAACGGCCGAAAGGTCGTAGCGCTCTGGATCGAAGAACAGACCCTGGAACATCGCTTCGGCGGTCTCCGCCGTCGGCGGCTCGCCCGGACGCATGACGCGGTAGATATCCACCAGCGCCTGTTCGCGGCTGTCATTCTTGTCGGCGGCCAGGGTCGCCCGGATGTACGGACCGACGCCGGTGGCCGGATCGATGTCGAGAAGGTTGAGTTCCTTGACGCCGGTATTCTTCAGCGTCTCAAGGATCTCTTCGCTCATCTCGTCGCCGGCCTCGGCGAAGATCTCGCCGGTTTCGACATTGACCATGTCATCAGCGAGGTAGCCGCCGAGCAGGTGCTCGTCGGAGACCAGCAGAGCAGCCAGGCCGTCTTCGGCGAACTTGTTGGCGGCACGGGCCGAGATCTTCTTGCCGGCCGGAGCGATAATGTCACCCGTCTTGGCGTCGACAAGATCACGCGCCGGCTTCACACCGCGCCAGCGTTCCTTCACGTAGGGAACGGTCCAGCCCTTCTTGGACGCCTTGTAGGTGACCGTGTTGTAGAAGGTCGAGAGGATCTCTTCCTTGTCGAGGCCCAGCGCGTACAGCAGCGTCGTTGCCGGCAGCTTGCGGCGACGGTCGAGACGCATGTGGACCACGTCCTTGGCGTCAAACTCGAAGTCGAGCCAGGAACCCCGGTAGGGAATGATGCGGGCGGCAAACAGATACTTGCCCGAGGCATGGGTCTTGCCACGGTCATGATCGAAGAAAACGCCCGGAGAGCGGTGCATCTGAGAGACGATGACGCGCTCGGTACCGTTGACGACAAAGGTGCCCTTGTCCGTCATGAGCGGGATATCGCCCATGTAGACGTCCTGCTCCTTGATGTCTTTGACCGAGCGGGCGCCGGTTTCCTCGTCAACATCAAACACGATGAGACGCATTTTGACCTTGAGTGGCGCGGCGAACGTCATGTCGCGCTGCTGGCACTCTTCCACGTCGAACTTCGGCGCTTCGAACTCGTAGGACACGAAATCGAGGACAGCCCGCTCGGCGAAATCCTTGACCGGGAAGACGGACTTGAAGACCGCCTGCATGCCGGTGTCGTCGCGCTCGGCGGCAGGCACCTCTTTCATCAGGAAGTGCTCGTATGAGCTCTTCTGGACTTCGATGAGATTCGGCATCGCAACGGTTTCCGGAATACGTCCGAAAGATTTGCGAATCCGCTTTTTGCCGGTGAACGACAGACCCATGTCGGCTCCCTTCGCAGACAGCACTGCGCAATTATATGCGGGGATCGCCCCCGCGGCGCCGCTCCGGTTGGTCCAGGATTTTGAGGTCCCGGGCCGATCAACAATCCCGCCTGGAACGACAGCGGCAGGATTGGGTATTCCAAAGACGGGCTAACGGACGCGCAGGATTACCCCACGCGCCCGTAGCACCGTGTCAGTCACGCCGAAGCGAGACTATTTCAGCTCAACGCTGGCGCCAGCGGCTTCCAGCTTGGCTTTGATGTCCTCGGCCTCAGCCTTCGGAGCACCTTCCTTGACGGCTTTCGGTGCACCTTCGACGAGGTCCTTGGCTTCTTTCAGGCCCAGGCCGGTGATGGCGCGGACTTCTTTGATGACGTTGATCTTCTTGTCACCAGCAGAGGTGAGGACAACGTCGAATTCGTCCTTCTCTTCAGCAGCCGGGGCATCGCCACCGCCAGCCGGACCGGCAACGGCGACAGCAGCCGCTGCCTTGATGCCTTTTTCTTCGAGAAGATCGTTGAGTTCCTTGGCTTCAAGGATGGTAAGGGCGAGAAGTTCGTCGCAGAGTTTAGCTACATCAGCCATTTGATCAATTCCTTGTCGTGTTCAGTGTGTCAGTTCATTAGCGGAGAATGACGAGACTAGGCGTCGGCCTTCTCGCGGATGACGTCGATCGCCCCCGCCAGACCTTGACCCGGAGCCATGAGGCGCTGGGCCACCTGGGAGGCCTGCCCCATGAGGCGAGCCGAGATGGTGGCAATAAGCTCTTCGCGTGACGGCATCTTGGAGAGCGCGTCGATGCCGGCGGCGTCGAACACATCTTCTTCCATGAAGCCGCCGAGAATGACGAGCTTGCTGTTTTCCTTGGCGTATTCGACCAGCACCTTGGGCGCAGCCACAAAGTCTTCCGAGTAAGCGATAGCCACCGGACCTGTGAACAGGTCAGCGGCGCCCTCACCCGGCTTGCCTTGCAGTGCGATCTTGGCGAGGCGGTTACGCACCACCTTGAACGTGCCGCCCAGCTCACGGAGCTTGGCGCGCAGTTTCGTCATTTCCGCAACGGTCATGCCCGTATAGTGGGCCATCACCACGGATCCAGCTTCCGAGAAGATGCTGTTCAGCTCTTCAACGGACGCTTCTTTTTGATTGCGATCCATTTTGCGGACTCCCTGTTTGAGCCGCCCACCGTGGACGGCTCGGTGAAAACGCCATCACTGCGCCTTCTCCCTCGCGGGGTGGACGCCGTCATGACGCGTCCTGTCCCAGGGCTTGAACCGACAGACCCTTCAACAAGGTCAGATCGATCTCGCTCTGTCTCACACAGGGCCCGAATTGGATTAAGGCGGAACCTTTCGGCCCACCCCCTGTGATCTCGGACAGGTCGGCCGGACCCACACAACGCGTGGATCAGACCGCTCAGCCCGGCCGGATAGTCCGGTCCGGGCTGAAACTCAAGTCTTTTACGCTGAAGCAGCGCCAGACGTGTCGATTTTGACGCCCGGGCCCATCGTCGACGAAAGCGCGATGCGACGGACATAGGTGCCCTTGGCGCCCGACGGCTTGGCCTTGACGATCGCGTCAACCAGCGCCCGAATGTTCTCAGCGAGGGCGGCTTCGGTGAAGCTGGCCTTGCCGACACCGGCGTGGATGATCCCGGCCTTCTCGGCGCGGAACTCGACAGCACCACCCTTGGAATCATTCACCGCCTTGGTGACGTCCATGGTGACCGTGCCGACCTTCGGGTTCGGCATCATGCCGCGCGGGCCGAGCACCTTACCGAGACGACCGACCAGCGGCATCATGTCCGGGGTCGCGATGACCTTGTCGAAATTGATGTTGCCGCCGAGGATCTGTTCCATCAGGTCTTCCGCACCGACAACGTCAGCGCCGGCCTTGGTGGCTTCGTCAGCCTTCGGACCCTTGGCAAAGACCGCAACCCGGACCGAGCGGCCCGTGCCGTTCGGCAGGTTGCACACGCCGCGGACCATCTGGTCGGCGTGGCGCGGGTCAACACCCAGATTGATGGCAAGTTCGATGGTCTCATCGAACTTGGCCTTGGCATTGGATTTCACATGAGCGACGGCATCGTCGATCGTGTACAGCGTGTCGCGGTCAAAGGTTTCGCGCGCAGCCGAGAGGCGTTTTCCGTGCTTCGCCATGATCTTACTCCGTCACCTGCAGGCCCATGGAACGCGCGGAACCGGCGATGATCTTGGTCGCCTGGTCGAGGTCGTTCGCATTGAGGTCAGCGAATTTTGCTTCAGCAATCTCGCGGCACTGGGCCAGGGAGACCGTACCGGCCGTCACCTGGCTCGGCGAGGTGGAACCCTTCTGGATCTTCGCGGCCTTCTTCAGATAGAAGCTGGCCGGCGGAGTCGCGGTGGCGAAGGTGAAGGACTTGTCGGAGAAGACGGTGATGGTCGTCGGGATCGGCATCCCTTTTTCCATCTCCTGGGTCTTCGCGTTGAAGGCCTTGCAGAATTCCATGATGTTCACGCCGCGCTGACCCAGGGCCGGGCCGATCGGCGGAGACGGGTTTGCAGCGCCCGCGGGCACTTGCAGCTTGATATAGCCGGCAATTTTCTTGGCCATGATCCCACTCCATTAAAAAGGCGCGCCCATCGCGCCTTCGGGGTTTGCGGTACGGCCCGGCATGGTCTTTGCGCCGGCACCTCCCGCAGATGCACTCGTCAGGCCGTCTTTTCGACCTGCGAGTATTCGAGCTCGACCGGGGTCGCCCGGCCGAAGATGTTGATGGCAACCTTCAGGCGGCCATGCTCGTCGTCCACTTCCTCGACAACACCGTTGAAGCTCTGAAAGTGACCGTCGATGACATTGACGGTTTCGCCGATCTCGTAGCTGACGGTCGGGCGCGGACGCTCCGCATCCTCAACCATCTGTCCGAGAATCCGCTTCACCTCGTTTTCGGAAACCGGCATCGGCTTCTTGCCCGAACCCAGAAAGCCGGTGACTTTCGGGGTCGAGGTGACGAGGTGATAGGCTTGGTCGGTCATGTTCATCTTCACAAGAACATAACCCGGGAAATACTTGCGCTCGGCATTGACCTTGCGGCCCTTGCGAACTTCCACAACCTCTTCGGTCGGAACAAGGATTTCCTCGAATGTGTCTTCCAGCCCCTGGATCGACGCTTCGATGCGGATCGCGTCAGCGACCTTCTTCTCGAAGTTCGAATAGGCATGCACGATGTACCACTTGGCAGACATACAGCCTCCTCCTTAGGCGCCGAGAGCGAGAATTTGCTGGATGGTCCAGCTGATGACGGTATCGACACCCCAGAAGAACAGCATCGCGATCAGGGTCAGGATCAGGACGAGGATCGTCGACACAAGCGTTTCCTGGCGCGTCGTCCAGGTCACCTTGCGCGCTTCCTGACGCACCTGTGACAGGTATTGGAACGGACCAACACCCTTTTTCTTGGGCGCCGCCGTTTCAGCCTTGGCCTTGGCCGGTGTCGTATTCTTCGCGTTCCGCGTCATTCAAGTCCATCTGGCCCGCTCGGGCCCTTTATTCAAGAGGTGGCTGGCGACATTCGCAACCACCTGAAAGTCAAAACGGCCTGGCAGGGGCGGAGGGACTCGAACCCCCGACCCTCGGTTTTGGAGACCGATGCTCTACCAACTGAGCTACACCCCTAAGACCGCGCGGAGTATCACGGTGACAACGCCACCGCCATATCCGGAGCGCAGCTGTCTACAATGAGGACGGCCATATGAAAACAGCTAAAACGCACATTCCTGCTTTGCCGTGCTCAGCGTCGGCCCGAGGACGCCGTGACGGACCAGGCCAGGACCTGCGCCCCGGAGGCCGTTGTCACCTCGCCGATCGATACATCCGGCAAGCCACCCTGCCCCAGATTATCGACAATACCGGCGACCGCTGCGTCACTGCAGGCGGCCTCGATCATTGACCGCATACGATGCGCATAAGCCGCCAGATCGGCCGCATGGGCAGCCAACCAGCCCTTGAGTTCGTCAGCGGCGTAGCGATCGAGCTGCCCGGCGACAGTCGCACAGTCCTGCACAAGCCGCTGTACAAGCACGCGGGCTGCGCCCTCATCCGCACCATGCAGCGCCTCGCGGGACGCTTCCAGCGCCGCCAGGAAGGCCGCCATTGACCGCTCCAGCGCCGCGGGAGCGGCCCGACCGGCGGCATGACGCGCCGCGAGACCCACCAGGCGGTCGAGGCGGCGCAACAGACCGGCTTGGCCGATCGCGTCAAGCAATGAGAGATTGGCCCGGCATTCAGCTTCGATTGCCCCGCCCGCCCGATGCACCAGGGCATGCAAGGCGCCCGCCCCGGATGTGACCCGGGCGGCATCAGCGAAGGCCTCCGGCCCCGCGTATTCGAGACCGAACTGACTGACGACACAGTCAAAACTCTCATCCGGGAAAGGCAGAGCCGCGCCGTCCGCGACGACCGGGAAGGCGACAGGCTCTCCCGAACCCGGACGTGCCGCGGCGGCGGCCGCAGCGGCCGCGATGTCGGTGCAATGTATGGAGAGATCAAAGTCCGCGACCGGTTCCGCGCAGCTGCGGGCCCGGCGCACGAGCTCGCCCTCGCCACACGCCGCATCGAGGAGGGTCACGCTGTCCCCGGGGCGGAATTGCCGGGCGAAGACGCCGTTCCAGTGCGCACGCAAACGGTCGGCGGTCCGATCATCCCGAAAACGGTGATCGCCACGCGAAACAGAGGCGTCCCAGAATTCGGTCCAGGCCGCACGAGTGAATCCGGGCGAGGATTGGCGAAGAGAGGTCGGACGGGTCATGGGAGCAGCCTGACGGCACGCCGAAGCGGTGACAATCCCCGGCGGCAGCCTGCCCGAACCTGATGCCGGCCTGACACCGCGCATTCGACAGCCGGTGAAGCCGGCCCAAAGAAAAAGGGCGGACCGATTGGCCCGCCCTTTCCCATTTCAGATCAGCTGACGCTTAGAAGCGCAGGCGACCGCCCACAAAGAGGCGACGGCCCAGCGTTTCGTACGTTGCCGGCCAGGTGTTGGCCTGCTCCGACGCGGTCGAGCCGAGTTCCGGAACGTCGGTGTCGGTGAAGTTGGTCACACCGACCGTCGCCGTGAAGGCTTCGTTCACGTCATAGTTGAACGTGATGTCGAAGTAGTTCTTCGCGGTGATGTCGTCCGAAAGGTCGGAAACGAAGGCGAGAGTCGTCGGGTCAGCGTCAAGCGCACCAATGTGACGCCAGCGCAGCGAGGTCGTGAACGGCCCCGTGTACCAAGACGTCTGCATGGAGTGCTTGTACTCCGGCGTCGGCTCACCGCAGTCCAGACCATAGAGGCCCGCACATTCGATGACCGGCGACGTTGCCGAGGTCGTGTAATCCGAAGCGATCATGTAGCCACCGTAGTAGGTGATAGCCATGTCGCCCGGAAGGCCGATCACGTCAGCGCCGAAGCTGTAGTCCACACGGACGTCGATACCTTCGACGGCCAGCGTGGCCACATTGACCGGCGACAGGTTCGGCGTGAAGCCGTTGGCGCCGAGCTCACCCGTTGCCGGGTTACGGTTCGTAGAACCAACCGGATACAGGGTGTCACACGAAGCCTGAATGCCGGTCTGGTGGCACTCATTGAGCAGCGTCTGGAGCGGAACCGTGGAAATCGCGTCCTCGATCTCGATATTGTAGTAATCGAGCTGGACGGTCAGACCTTCGATCATGCTCGGCTCGATCACTGCACCGATGGTGTAGGTATCAGCCGTTTCCACGCCGAGGTTCACGTTACCACCGAAGAGGGCTTCCATCTGGGCATTGCCCTGGAACGGAGCGCCAACCTGGCCAGCCGGCACGCCCGCTGCGATACAAGTCGCATCGATCGTGGAGGCACCGTAGCTACCATTGGCACCGCCGGAACAGGGATCGCCTGCGCCCGGGAAGCCGTTGGTGAACGGCGAGAACAGATCGCCAACGTTCGGAGCCCGGACGGCGCGGTTGAAGTTACCACGCAGACGGACCTGATCATTGATCTGCCAGCCGAGGCCGACAGCGAAGGTCTCGGTGTTGCCGACCGTGTTGTACTCAGAGGTACGGAAGGCTGCATTCAGGCTGAGAGACTCGACCATCGCCTTGCCGGTGATGAGCGGGACTTCGGCTTCAGCGAAGAACTCGTAGACATCAACCACACCGGAAACCGGCAGGGAGGAGTTGAAGCCACGAACGTCCGGGCCAAGCACGGAGTCAGGGATCGATTCGGCGGAAGCTTCACGATACTCGACACCGAGAACCAGGGCCGGGGCGTATTCAGCCGTCGGCAGCTGGAAGGCCGGCAGTTCGCCGTTCACGGTCGCAACAGTCTGGAACAGCTCGACATTGTCGATCTGGGCACCGGTGCGGGAGATGTAAGCCGCGCCTTCAGCCGAGATCGAGCCCGGGCCGCCGAAGATGTTGGCGTAAGGCGCCGAACAACCAACGGCGTTCTGGTGACAGAGAACCGCATCCTGCAGGGCCGAGACGGACAGGTTGCCCGACTGGATCTGCGAGATCGACGAACGCGAGTAGTTCGCGAACACGTCATAGTTCCAGTTTTCGTTGATGTCACCGCGAGCACCGAAGACCAGCTGGAAGGAGCTCGTGTCGCGCAGCGAGTTACGCGTCCCGAGTTCCTCATAACGACGGCTGGTACGGATCGTGGCCGTTCCGTCACCATTGTTGGTGGCCGCGTCGTTCGTCATCAGGGCCAGCAGGGCAGCCGGGATGTTCGGGTCAGCCAGATCGACATTGAGGGTCACACCGGCCGGCGTCGGAGCCAGCTGGGAGTCAACAACGTTGTTGGCATAGATACCGCGACCATACAGCTCGAGATGGTCATTCACTTGATACGTCGCAAACGCCGAGATGTTGTAGCGTTCCTGCGGCAGCTGAAGGTAGTTCGACGGCGCATAGTTGTAGGTGTCGTTCGGGTTACCGAAACGCATACCACGAACCTGGCCTTGCTCGTTCACGAAGAAGCCCGAGCAGGAGTTGCCGACGCAATCGCCGTCAAACGCTTCAACAGCGGCCGTGTTCAGGCCGAAGTTGGAGGTCGTGGCGCCACGGAAACGCGTACCCGGAATGTTCGACGAACCGCCGGCGATGAAGCCGGAAGCGGCATTGCCGGGGCCCGGATCCCAGTTGGTCAGCGAGGAGAAGCCGCGATCGCCCTGGAAGACAGCGTTACGGTTAGTGTAGCCCATCGAGATGACAGCGTTACCGCGACCATCGTCGAAATTGCCACCCATCGTGATCGACAGGTTGGTGATCTCACCATCGAGGTCACCCAGCGAGGTTTCCTGCGACGCGGCGATATCAACACCTTCAAAGTCGTCCTTCATGATGAAGTTGACGACACCGGCAACAGCGTCGGAACCGTAAACGGCCGACGCACCACCGGTCACGATGTCGACAGATTCGACAAGCGCGGTCGGGATGTTGTTGAGGTCGACAATCTGCGACGGGCCGGAGCCGACGAAGCGCATGCCGTCGACGAGGACGAGCGTACGGGTCGTGCCGAGGCCGCGAAGGCTGACGGTTGCCGTACCGTTACCCGGGTTGTTCGAGGTCGAATCGAACGCCGGAACGACTTGCGGCAGCGTATTGATGAAGTCTTCGGTGTTGACCGTGTTCACGACAGCCAGCTGCTCAGCCGAAACGTTCGTGATCGGGCTCGGCGCAACCGTGTCGGTGCGCTGGATGCGCGAACCGGTTACGACGACGACGTCATCGTCTTGCGCGACAGCGGGGGCCGCGACGGCCAGACCGCTGATCAGCGTGCTTGCCATCAGGCAAGTCTTCAAGGACTTGGATCTCACTCTTAATCCCTCCGAGTAAGGTAGTGAAAAAAGGTCAGCCCGTTCATCCAGAAGAATCCCGGACACCCCTCAAATCGGATCGCCAGTTAGCTTTCCTTATTTGCAACGTACGTCTGCAAAAACGGGGGGGTCAATGACATGCCACTGTCACAAACGGTGTTTGCGATACACTGTTGCAGCTTTGCCGCAGACGAAAGACCAATATCAGCGGCTTCCGGCGCTCCGGTCTGGCGTGCGCCCGCCGGCTTTCTAATCGGGCACCAGGTCGAATGGCGCGGTCACCCGGACCTCATCGCTCTCGAACGCCTCCACGCCGTGCCAGAAGAATGAGGGGAAGACGATCGCATGGCCCGGTTCCGGCTTGATGTAGCGTTCGGCTGGCAGGGCCAGTCCAGGCAGACCTGGCACGCCCAGTCGCAACCAGCCCGCCCGCTCGCCCGCCATCACGCTCTCCGGGACCTGGACATAATAGCTCGCGCTGACCCAGCCGGCCGGGTGCACATGATCGACATGCCCGCCGCCGGATCGCAACCGCACCGACCACGCACCAGCCAGCTTTGCGCGGCCGGTATTGCGGCCGAGAAAGGGGTGATCGTTATCCACGGGCAATTCGGCGAGATACCGGGCAGCCAAAGCCTCGAGCGCCGCCGCCAGGGCGCGAATCACCGGGTCGTCGCTATTCCACAACCGACCCGGCGACTGCGTGCCGCCGAACAAGGTCTGCTCGAGGGGCGCCGCACCGTCTGCGTGCAACCGGCGGATACTCTCCGAAAGCGCCGCGTTGAAAGCCTCCAGCGACTCAAAGCCGGCCGGGGTATCGATCTTCAACTTGCGGGCGAAACAGTCATAGTCGCAGAGCTGGCGATAGCGGGGGTCATCGGCCAGCCGCCAGGCGACCGACTGCAAGGCCAGATGCTTCTGCAAATGCGGTGCGGGCGCTTCGGCATCGAGGAGATCGAGCGCCTCCTGCCAGGCCTTGCTTACAAGCAGCGCCTCGGCCAGCGCATGACGCGCCGGCCAATTAGCCGGCCCGCCCGACACCCAGGCCCGACGGGCCTGGGCCACCGCATCGGCCGCACCCCCGGACCGCAAGGCCAGCTCGCTCAGGAGTATGGGGGCCTCAACCGACGCCGGATCGCGGGTCAGCGCCGCCTCGGCCGCCGCGCGGGCGTCCTTCGGTCTCCCGGAGCGCAGCAGGGCGCGCGCCAGCACCTCACGGAGACGGGCATCCCCGCTCGTTGTCGCAGCGTTTTCAAGGGTCGCAAGCGCCGACGGGCCGCGCCCCGCCTCCGAGAGCAGGCTGGCCAGGTCTGCGTGATAGCCGGGATCGAGCGGTGCCAGCGCCAGAGCGCGGCGATAGGCAAGCTCCGCACCGGTCACATCCCGCTGTGTGCGCAGGGTATGGGCCAGCTGTGCATGGGCCTCCGCCAGCCCGGGCACAAGGCGACACGCCGCCTCCAGATCCGCGCGCGACGCGTCGAGGCGACCCAGCTCCCGCAGCAAGGCCCCGCGATTGATCAGCGGAAAGGGCGCGCTCGCATCACCGGCTATCGCCCGGTCGAACGCGTCCTCAGCGGCGGCGAGATCACCCTGTCGTCGTTTCAGATTGCCCATCTCATTGAGAGCGGCGACATGATCGGGCTGTCGCAGCAGGACCGCCATGATCGCCGCCTCGGCGGGCTCGAATGCCGCCATGGCCGCATGGCATAGCGCCAAATTCATCCACGCGTCGAGATAGTCGGGAGTTTGCGCCAGCGCGGTCTCATACGCGCGCACGGCTGCGTCCAGGCGTCCGGCCCGGCGATGGTGATTGCCGAGATTGTTCTGCACCACCTGGGTTTGGGGGTGGTGACGACTGGCGGCTGCAAAGTCGGCGGTCGCGGCCTCATCCTCGCCCGCCCGGCTCCGCGCCATCGCCCTCAACAGCAAGGCGTCGGCCTGCCCCGGATGATCGAGAAGCACCCGGTCAAGCAGGCTGATCGCCTCGCCAGCCTGCCCGGCCTGCAACAAGCCCGCGGCGCGCTGCAGGGTCGGCATCATGATTGAGCGCCGCCCCTGCGATTGAACAGGCGCCGCCAGAAGCCACCCGACGCCGGCTCCGGTTCGGTGGCCTTCGGGCCCGGGCGGGGAGAGCCAGCCTGACCCTCATTGGCGGACCGCCACTCACCGGTTTCCGGATCGACACCGCACGCCTCAAGGCCCGCCTCGAAATCACCGAGCCACTCGAGATAAGGTGTCGTCGAGTCGAGGTGGTCAGCCGAGGGCGGACGCCGGACCTGCATCGCACTGAAGGTCATGATCTGGCGTTCCTGCTTGTAGAACTCCAGGCATTTGGGATCCCACGACAATCCAATGTGGGCCAACAACGACCGCAAGCTGTCCTCGAATGCGATGACGAGCGTCTCGTACTGAATGTCGGTCACATTGTCCGGATAGGTCCGCAGCCAGTGATCACACATCCGCGCCTGCTCGACATAATAGTGCCGGATATCGTCGAGTGCGTGCGCGAACGGCCACTGGCGGGTGAAGTTGCGCCGATAGATCGAAAACGCGGTTTCCAGCGGCCGACGCCGGATGTGGATGACCGGCGAGCGCGGGAAGAGCTGACGGATCAGGCCAACTGCCTGAAAGTTGCTGGGTTGCTTGTCGGTGACCCACTGCGCGCCATCGAGGCCATACTCGCGCAGCTGCTTGAAATATATCTCCCGCCAGGCGTCCAGCCGGTCGTCCGGAATGCGCCCGCCCTGCCAGCGGGTCTCTCGCGCCCAGCGTTCAAACTGTTCGAAAATGAACGGCAGGGCCGGTAGTTCGCCCGAAGGCTCGACATCATCATGTGCCGAGATGGCGGCCTCGAGCAGGGTTGTGCCGGAACGCGGCATGCCGACGATGAAGATCGGCGTCGGCCCGACCGGGTCGAGGCCGACCGGTTCGCGCCCGTCGAACTGCGTGATGAGTCTGTCGACACGAGCGCATTGGGCATCCCGGTCATAGCCGGATTCCAAGCGACCGTTATGTTGCAGCCACTTGGTCTCATTCGCCAGAGTCCAGACCGCGAAAGCCTCGGCGCGCCGTTTACGCCGGTGATAGGCATCGCCGAGCGCAAACAATGCGACCGAACGGCGGTCTGCCGGCAAGTCGGACCGCTCGCGGGCGGTTTCCAGCGTCGCCAACTCGTCATCCTCGATCCGCCCCCCCGTCGTCTCGGACAGGAACGCACAGGCATCAAGATGATCGGGATGGGCGGCAAGAATGCGGCGGCAGTAGGTTTCAACCTCATCCACACGTCCGGCGAAATTGCCGATACGGGCGAGACCGAACAGGGCATCGGCTGAATTCGGATCGATCTCGAGGGCCGACTCGAACGTCTTTCTGGCCGCCTCGGTATCGCGCGCGCCGAGATACAATCGCCCGAGGGCCGCCAGCGAGCCGGGATCCGCGCCACGTTCGGCCACGACGGGGCTAAATATCTCGATCGCCCGACGGTAATAGCCGAGCTGGGACAGGGCCTGGGCGAGCGCGCCGCGGGCGTCATTGTCATTCGGCACGGCATCAAGCCAGTCCTGCGCGACATCGCGCAGGAGCGACCAGTCCGCCCGGTTGCGCGCGACGGCTGCACGAATGGCAAGGCCTTCCGGTGGCAGGCCGCCGCCGCTAGCGGCTTCCGTCGCCTGGAGCGCTGCTTCGGCAGCATCGGTCCGACCAAGCTGCAATTCGAGGCCCGCCAGGCGCAAGGCAACATGGGCCCGGGCCGGGTGCTGTTCCTCGGCTCTCAACGCCTTGTCAAAACATTCAGCCGCCAGCGGCAGATTGCCGCCAATGCCGGCGAGGTCACCGAGGCGCCCCCAGATGTCAAAGCGGCCGGAATCGCACTCGCTGGCCCGACGGGCCGCATCCAGCGCCGCCTTGGCGTTGCCTTCGGCCTCGAACTGCATCGACCGATACAGATGCACCGAGGCATTGCCGGGATCGGCCGCTTCCGCCTGGTCCAGCCAGGCGCGTCCACCGGTCACATCCCCGCATTCAATATCGCAAATCCCCAGCAGCCCCAGCGCCTCGGCATCATCCGGACGGGTTTCCAGTACGGCGTGACACAGTGCCCGGGCCTGACCAAAGTCGTCCTGCAGCCGCCGCTCCCGCGCCTCGGCCAATCGGGGGTCAGGGCTGGTCATCCGGCACCTCGTACCGGCGGATCATTCCGGAACCAGCCGGTGATCTGGTAACGCCCATCCCCGGCAAACGGCGCGACCGGGCTGACCGAGTGCATGCGGCGCCCGTCAAAGATCGACAGCATGTTGAAGCGCGGCAGGAAGGCGCGCGAGACATCCAGCCCCTCCTCGACCAGCATCAGCAAGCCACCCCAATCGGTCTGCCAGTTGCGGGTGAACCCCAGCGTGTAGGCGGCCACCCGTTCCTGGTCATGACCTTCGTCGACATGGCGGGTCAGGAAATGTCCGCGCGCATACCGCGTCGCCTGAGCATCCGCCTTGGTGACAACGGGCGCACCGGTCACCGTCCGGCCGAAATCAAGAAATTCGCGGCTATTGAGGAATTCGGTGATTGTGTGAATGGGGTGACCCTGATCCCAATGCGAGGTGTAGGCCTGGATCATCGGATAGGCGTCGTAGAGATAGCCGTAATTCTTCTGGGCGCGCTGCATGACCGCACCGATCTGGGCGGACACCGCCTCGCGGCCCATCCGCTGCACATCCTGCTGGGTCAGCTGAACCACGATTTCATGCCCCTCGCCCTGGGCCGTGGGCTCGGGAAAAACGAGCCGCCAGTTCAGCGTGTCGCGCAGGATCGCGCTGACTTCCTCGGCCAGCTCGGGCTCGAAGACATCCGGAATCTGGACCAGCCTGGTTTCAGCATATTGCCGCGCCCAGCGGTCGGGCTCGAGCGCCGGATTGAGACGAAGGTGAAGCGTATCGGCCATGCAGGGTCACCAGCTGTAACAAACAGACCCCAAACACCTATCCAGCCCGTCCGGGACTGTCCAGACGAGCCGTCAGCAGGCTTTCCCGCGCGACCACAAAAGAAAACGGCGCGCCCCGGATGGAACGCGCCGTGATCTGTCACCAATATCGGGTGGGTCTACTCGATGATCTTCGAGACGACGCCGGCGCCGACGGTGCGGCCACCTTCACGGATAGCGAAGCGGAGCTTCTCTTCCATGGCGATCGGCACGATCAGTTCGACATTCATTTCGATGTTGTCGCCCGGCATCACCATTTCCGTACCTTCGTTCAGCGTCACGACGCCGGTGACGTCGGTCGTGCGGAAGTAGAATTGCGGACGGTAATTGGTGAAGAACGGGGTGTGACGACCGCCCTCTTCCTTGGTCAGGATGTAGGCTTCAGCCACGAACTTCTTGTGCGGGGTGATGGAGCCCGGCTTGGCCAGAACCTGACCGCGCTCAACGCCTTCACGATCCACGCCGCGCAGAAGCACGCCGACATTGTCGCCAGCCTGGCCCTGGTCGAGCAGCTTGCGGAACATCTCAACGCCGGTGCAGGTCGTCTTCGAGGTGTCACGGACACCGACGATTTCGATCTCTTCACCAACCTTGACGATGCCGCGCTCGATACGACCGGTCACAACCGTACCCCGGCCCGAAATCGAGAACACGTCCTCGATCGGCATCAGGAAGGGCTGGTCAACCGGACGCTCAGGCGTCGGGATGTATTCGTCGACTGCCGCCATCAGCTCAAGGATCTTGTCCTTGCCGATATTGTCGTCACGGCCTTCAACAGCCGCCAGAGCCGAACCCGCAACGATCGGAAGATCGTCGCCCGGGAAATCATAGGAGGACAGAAGTTCGCGAACTTCCATTTCCACCAGCTCGAGCAGCTCTTCATCGTCAACCTGGTCAACCTTGTTCAGGAAGACAACAAGCGCCGGAACGCCAACCTGGCGAGCCAGAAGAATGTGCTCACGCGTCTGCGGCATCGGGCCGTCAGCGGCGTTCACAACCAGAATGGCACCGTCCATCTGTGCCGCGCCCGTGATCATGTTCTTCACATAGTCAGCGTGGCCCGGGCAATCGACGTGTGCGTAGTGACGGTTCGCCGTCTCGTATTCGACGTGAGCCGTCGAGATCGTGATGCCGCGCGCCTTCTCTTCAGGCGCGCTGTCAATCTCGTCATAACCCTTCGCGACACCGCCGGAGGCTTCCGCCAGCACCATCGTGATCGCAGCCGTCAGCGTCGTCTTGCCATGGTCAACGTGACCAATCGTGCCGATGTTCGCGTGCGGCTTAGTCCGCTGAAACTTTTCCTTCGCCATCGATCTTCACCTCTACAGCGTCGATCTGGAGACGAATGGCCGATCGACATGGTGGTTGATTGGATGGGCATGCCACGCACACCCGGTTTAGGATGGCGCCTGATACACAAGGTCCGACCGGCTATGCAAGCCCGAATGCAGACCGCGCATCAAGATCGTCAACGGAAACGACCGGAGCGCCCGGCCCGTCGTGTATTTGCCGCTCCGGCCACCGCCGAGCCCTCAGCCTCGACGGAGGCGATCGCATGGCTCGGGCCGGCTTTCTCCACCGGCAGACCGGCCCGGGCACCTGCGCGACGCCTCATGACCGAAAAAAGCGTCTATAAATCAGGTAAATACGATTCACGGCTCTTGTCTTTTTTCTTGCCTTGCCCCGGCGCGACTGACTACGGTTTCTCCGGAGATGCCGTCGGAAAGGTCGCATATCATGTCGGTAATCAGCCAGATCGAGCCGGTCCGGGCGTCGAACACACACATCCAGCCCGTGATCCGCGGCCTCGCCCACTGCCTCGCTTCGCGGCGCCGTGATTCGACGGAGATCGACCGCGAGCTGGGCCGCACGCCCGGTTGGCTGGAACGATTGTGCGGCGTCCGCTCCCGCACCGTCGCCGGCCCGGGTGACAGTCAGGAAGCCATGGCCGCCCGGGCGGCTCGCGCGGCGCTTGACGATGCCGGGCTCGCGATGGCCGACATCGACCTGCTGCTGTTCGGCGCCGCGGTCGGGCGTCAGCCCATCCCGGCGACGGCGCCGCTTGTGAAGCGCGAACTGGGCGGGGCTGATCTTGCCTTTCCCGCCTATGACGTCAACGCGACCTGCCTGAGCGCCCTGACGGCCCTTGACCTCGCCAGCCTGCATATCGCCAGTGGCCGCGCGAGGACGGTTCTGGTGGTTACCTCCGAGATCGCGTCCCGGGCTCTGCCCTGGGACACCGACCCCAAGACGGCCGGCCTGTTTGGCGACGGCGCCGCCGCCCTTGTCGTGTCCGCCAACGCCACCGGGGCAAGCGTCGAGCTTCGGCTCCGCGACGTGCTTATGGAAACCCATTGCGAGGCGTACGACTACTGCGCCCTTGCGGCCGGCGGGACGCGGTTCGACTTCCGGACCGAGCGCGAAGCCTTCGCAGCCCACGCCCTGTTCCGGATGGACGGGCCGGAGGTTTTCCGCCTATCCGCCGAGAAGCTTCCTGCGTTCATTGCGTCCCTTCTTGACCGGTTGGGCTGGCGCGCCGACGAGGTCGATCTTGTCATTCCCCACCAGGCCTCACCCCTCGCCCTCGCTCATATGGCCCGACGCAGCGGTTTTGATGCTGACCGGGTCTTCAACCATGTCGCCGACACGGGAAACCTGATCGCCGCGTCTCTTCCGGTCGCTCTGTCCAGCGCCCGCGCCGAGGGCCGGATCCGGCCGGGCATGAAGATATTGATGATCGGCACCTCGGCCGGCCTGTCCCTGGGCGGCATCGGGCTGGAGAGCTAGCGTCATGCGTATTCTGGTCACCGGCGCGACAGGATTTCTCGGCGGCCATCTGGTCCGGCGCCTACTGGACCGGGGCGACACCGTGATCGCGGTCGGACGGAATGCGGATCGGCTGGAGGCCCTGGCGCAGGCCGGCGCGGACACAATCGCGCACGATATCGCGCTCGCCCCCCTGCCCCCGACAGACCGCGTCGATGCCTGCGTCCATGCGGCGGCGCTCTCAAGTCCGTGGGGCCCGGACCAGGCCTTCCAACGAGCCAATGTTGACGGGACCCGCCATGTCCTGCACTCGGCGCGGGCCCGCGGCGCGCGTCGCTTTGTTCACATCTCGACCCCCAGCGTCTATTTCCGCTTCGCGGACCAGCTTGATGTGCGCGAGGAGCAGCCGCTGGGCGAGCCGGTCAACAGCTATGCCCGCACCAAGCGACAGGCGGAAGGACTGGTTCTTGGCGAAACCACGCTGGACCCCATTCTACTGCGCCCGCGCGGGCTTTACGGCGCGGGTGACACAGCGCTACTGCCGCGCCTCCTGAAAGCCGCGGCCAGCCGCGCCCTGCCGCTGCTGCGGGACGGGGCGGCCGTCACCGACCTGACCCATGTCGATGATGTGGTCAGCGCGGTGGAAGCCGCGCTGGATCTCGCACCCATGCCCAATGCCGGTCCCGAACGCCGGGTTTTCAATATCTCCGGCGGCCAGCCGATGGCCATACGGGAGATCGTGGAGGCGGCAGCAGCCCGGACCGGCCTGTCCATTCGCTGGCGCCCGCTCCCGGTCTCGCTGGCCCTCGGTGCTGCCCGTGTTTCGGAGACCATCTGCCGTCGCCTGCCGCACCGGCCCGAACCGCCCGTCACCGCCTACGGGATCGGCATTTTTGCTTTCAGCCAGACCCTCGACCTGTCGGCCGCGCGCGACACACTTCGCTGGTCGCCCCGGATTGATTTCCAGACCGGGCTGGAGCGGACCTTCACAACGGTGTCGCCATGATCCATAGCCTCAGCTTTCCGAACTCGGCCATCATTCGGGCTCCGGAATGGCTGGTCCTGAAGGGCGGTCGCGGACAGATTCTGGACATTCCGGTGCGCTACGGCGTCTTCGAGCATGGCGCGGCGGGCACCTGCCTGATCGATACCGGCTATAATCACCGGGTCACCACCGGCCCTCGCTCATTTGCCCTGCGGATTTATGCGGCCCTGCTCCGACCGCGCCTGACCATGGCGACCTTGCCGGACGCGCAGCCGGACGCCCGCACGATCATCCTCACCCACCTGCACGCCGACCATGTCGCGGCCCTGCGCGATTATCCCGATGCCCGCATCATCGCCGACAAGACGGCGCTTGAGCACTATCTGGCGGCCGGACCAATCCGGCTGCGGCATGGCGTCTTCGCGGAATTGCTGCCGCCCGATGCGCTCGACCGGATCGCGGACATCAACGCCTGCCCGGAGCGCCCGGCGCCGCTGGGACTGGGACCGGCCCGCGATCTGTTTGGCGATGGCAGCGTCCTCGCGGTGCCGCTGCCGGGTCATATGCGCGGCCATGTCGGCCTGTGCTTTACGCAGTTCGAGACGCCCCTGCTCTATGCTGCCGACGCACAATGGCTGCACCAGGCCGTCATGGAAGACCGCCAGCCCGGGGGCCCCGCGGCGCTGATCCTGGATGATGCCGACCTCGCCCGCTCCACCGCCCGGCGCATTCGCCAGTTCAGCGAGCAGGGCGGCGCCGTGATCTATTGCCACGACCCGGACATCCTTCCCGAATACGGATCGGCCACCGGATGATCCGCCCGCCCGCGATCGACATACTCGCCGCCTATGCCCGGGCCCGCTGGCTCGCGTCGCGACTGACCAGCCGGACGGCGATCGAGGCCTGGCAGGCCCGGTCACTCAAGCACTTCCTCGCCAGGCGAATTCCCGCCGTCGCCGCTTATGAGGGCCAGGGCAGCCGCCGGCTGGAGGCTTATGCGCCGATCGACAAGGCCGGGATGATGGCCGCGTTCGAGCGCTACAATATCCTGGGCCTGGACGCGCAGGCGGCCCGCAAGGCCTGGCAGGACGGCACCGCACCGCGCGGCTTTGCCGTCGGCGCCAGCACCGGCACCAGCGGCAATCGCGGCTTCTATGTTGTTTCCGACGCCGAACGACATGCCTGGCTCGGCGTCATCCTGGCGCGCGGCCTGCCCGGTTTCTGGCGTCAGCGCCTGCGCGTTGCGGTGATGCTGTCGGCCAATAGCCGCCTCTATGACGCCGCCAATGAAAGCGGTCGCCTCGCCCTGCGCTTCTTCAACCTCAATGACGGGCTGGACCGGCAGGCGAGCGCGGTCGAAGCCTGGCGACCGGACGTCGTGATCGCACCGCCCAAGGTCCTGCGCCGGCTCGCCGAGCGCGACAGCGCGCTCGCGCCCCGCCATGTGTTTTCCGGTGCCGAAGTACTCGACCCGGCAGACAGGCGGATCATCGAGGCCCGCTTCGGCAGTCCCGTTCGCGAGATCTACATGGCGACGGAGGGTCTGTTCGCCGTGGCCTGTCCGCAAGGCCGCCTCCACCTGCTGGAAGACCATGTCGCCTTTGAGTGGGAGACTGCGCCCGGGAGCGAGACCCTGCTCGCCCCCGTCATCACCGACTTCACAAGACGCAGCCAGATCATGCTGCGCTACCGGATGAATGATCTGCTGGACCTCGATCCCGCCCCCTGCCCCTGCGGATCCGCCTTTACCGTAGTACGCGCCGTTGTCGGCCGGATGGATGATGTCTTCCTGCTCGCCCGGCCTCCGGGTGCCACCGACTTGCCCCCGGTCGCGGTAACCCCGGACGTTATCCGCAATGCCGTGATCGATGCGGGCCCCTGCATCAATGATTTCCGTGTCACCCAGATCGCACCGGATCGGGTTGACCTGCGCCTGCCGCGCCAGAGTGCCGCCGCTCTGCCGGATGCCCAACGGGCGCTGTCCGCGCTCTTTGTGCGCCACGGGGCCCAGGTCGAGATCGACGCGCGGGCCGAGGCCCTGCCCGTGTCGGATGCCCGCAAGCTGCGCCGTGTGGTCCGGTCCTGCCCATGAAGATCTCGATCCAGACCCTCGGAACGCGCGGTGACATCCTGCCGTTTCTCACCCTGGCGCGCGCCCTGATGGATGCCGGGCACACGATCAGCCTGTTGGCGCCCCGCGACTATTCGGCCCTGATCCGGCAATTCGGCGTGCAGGTGGCCACGCCGCCCGCCTTCTCCGTCAGCGACTGGATGCAGCGCTCGCGGGCGCGCGGCACGCTGCGCGGTCCAGTCCGCTTCTTCCGTGACTGGCCGGTGATGATCCGGCCCCATCTCGAGGATGTACTGGAGCGATCGCTCGAGGCCGCGCGCGGTGCCGATCTGGTCCTTGCCAATCCGATTGCCGTGCCGGCCCGGATTGCCGCCGAACACGCCGGCCTGCCCTTCATCCTGATGGCATTGCAGCCGGTCATAACACCAACCGGTGCGCTGCCCTGCGCCATGATTGCCCGGCGGCCGATGGGGCCCCTGCTCAACCAAGCCAGCTATCTGGCGGTCAGCCTTGCCTTGGCCGGGCTCGCCGCCAGCCTCGGCAAGGCAAGACGCCGTCTCGTTCCCGTGCCCCGGCCCGGCTTCGCAAATCTGGGTCGTCACCTTGGCGAGCCGCTGACACGGCTCACCGCCCTGCCAGCGGCGCTCGGCGTCACGTCACCCGCCGACTTTGACCCGGCCAGCCACCTGGTCGACTATCCGGCCCTGCAGTCCCCAAACAGCGCCCTCCCGGAGACCCTCGCAGCCTTTCTCGCAAGCGGACAGCCGCCTGTTTATCTGGGGCTAGGCTCGATGGAGGTAGCGGACAGCGATGCCTTGCTGGCGTCCTGGCTCGGGCGCCTCGAGGCGGCGGGCCAGAGGGCCGTGATTGCGACCAGCCTGGCCGGGCATCCCCCCGGCCCGCTCGGACCGCACTTCGTTGCCGGCGCCCTGCCCCATGACCATCTCTTCCCGCATTGTGCGGCCGTGATCCACCATGGCGGCGCCGGAACCCTGGACACGGCGAGCCGGGCCGGCTGCCCTCAGATCATTCTGCCGCAAGTCCTCGACCAGTTCTGGAACGCCCACATGCTCACCGCTCGTGGCGTAGCGGGGCATGCGAGAACGCCGCGGCCAAAGGCCGACGAGATCGACATGCTGATCGGCCACGCCCTGGCGGACGAGACCCGTTGGGCAGCCCGAAGCCTGGCGGCCAGCCTGCCGGACCCGGCGCGCGCGGTACAGCGCATTGTCGGGATCATCGAGCAGACGGCGGGCGACTGGCGAGCCCGCGCCAGATAACAACAGACATAAACCCCAGCGCGCTTGTTCCGATCAGGATGGAAGCGGCATGAGTCATCACGAAACGGCCCAGATCGAAGCCGATGAGGCCGGAGCCGGCCGCCAGCAGCCATCCATAGAGCACAAACTGGCCAACCCCGATCAGGACGCCGAGCAGCGACCCGATCGAGAACCGAAGCCAGGAGATGTCGAGGCTGCCGGCCAGGGTCGGCGTGATCCACGCGACAGGCCCCATCAATCGGCTGACGGCGACAAACAGGATCGCCCGCGCTTCGAGACCCGCCCGCGCCCGGCGCCAGGCGGCTCGGCGTCGACTGGTCCGCAACGCCAGGCGGCGCAAGGCTCCAGACAACTTGCTGCCGAGAAAATAGCCGATCTGGTCGGCCATCAGGGCTCCGGCAAGAACGGCAAGGACCGGCCAGGCAGACCCGGTCTCGTGAGCCAGATTGCCCGCCGTCAGAAAAAAGACTTCGCCAAATACGAACAGGCACGGCCCCGGCAAGGCATCCAGAAGAGCGCCGGCGAACAGGCTCGCCAGCAGCCAGGCTTCGGAGGTCTGAGCAAGGAAATCCGTCATCGCCTTATCACACTAGGCCCGGAGGCCGCCCGGCGAAATGGCAAGACGATGAGCGCGCGCATCACGGCCAGCGCGAGAACGACACCGGTCCCGTCACGGCTTGGGGCAAGGATCTGATCATCCGGAGAAGGTTGGAGCGGGTAGTCGGGATCGAACCGGCATCCTCAGCTTGGAAGGCTGCTGCACTACCATTGTGCTATACCCGCGAGACCTAACGGCCTCATATTGTCTAGCGACAAGCATCCGCGAGGTCGAGAGGGGTGTTGCACGTGTGCTGCAGCAAAATCGCACCCGATCACCCGCAAGGATCCGTGGCCGGGCGACGGGAGGCGACGGGCCGGCGGGATCGCCCGCGGCAGAGAGACGCCGCGCGCTCAGGCCCGCTTCGCGGTCGCTATAGAGGCGACCTGACTGTCGGACTCGGTCCTGAATTCAAGACGGTTTCGGCCGCTTCGCTTGGCCTGGTACAGGCATTGATCGGCTTGTTCGAGCAGATCGTTCGGGGTCAGGTCAGGATGGCCATCGGCCAGGCCAAAACTGGCGGTCGGTCGCACACGTCCGCGGCCCTCGACATCGATGGCAACGCTTTCGATCGCCTCGCGCATCCGCTCGGTCAGACGGACGGCGGCCTCTCCGGCAACCCCGTCCAGGATGACCGCAAACTCCTCTCCGCCAATTCGCCCCAGCGTATCGGTCGGGCGAATGACTGACCGGACTGCGCGAACCACCTCGATCAGCACCCGGTCACCGGCCAGGTGGCCATAGGTGTCATTGACCCGCTTGAAGTGATCCAGGTCGAAGACGACGACGGCGAACGGGGTCCCGGTCTCGCGGCAGCGGTCGACACTGGCGCTGAGCAGCTTGTCAATCGACGTGCGGTTGGCGGCGCCGGTCAGCGCGTCCGTCGCGGCCCGCTCGCGAAAATGATCGGTTGCCGCCTCGGCCGAGCGCTTGGCACGCTCGAGCCGTTCGGCGGCATTGATCATCTCGCTGCGGAAGATGGTGGCGCCGACGAAAACGAAGATCGCCATGCCACCGAGTGCGGCAAGCAGCGTCAGGCCGTAGCTGGTGACGGACTGGGCGTCGACCTGCGAGGATTGCATCACGCACCAGACATAAATCGACAGCGTCGCCACCAGATAGCTCAGCCCGGTGCGCCACCCCACCGCGAGGGCGAAGGTCATGATCCCGGGGATCATCAGGAGATTGCTGGGCGTAATGAGGGTTCGCCCCATCACGGCAAGGACCGTCAGCAAGGCCAGCACACCAAAGCCAACCACACGCGCCCGGAATTTGAACGCCGCATTGGCATTGACCCAGATCGGCGCGAGCAGGCACAGCACGGATGCGATGCCACCAATGGTAATCGCCTCGGGGGTGTCGGCAAAGAAGCGCATATTGACGAGGGTGACCGCCACTCCGGCCGAACCGGCCAGCACGCAGAACCCGGCAAGCGAGCGCCGCGACGCGACGTCGACATGCTGATCGGGCTGACTTTTGGGCCAGTAACGCCTGAGCATGAAAGGCACTCTCCAGATGCAGGCCGACCACCATGCCAGCAAATGGTTTCAACCGGCTAAATCGGGCACAACATTCTGGCTGAGGCGACCGCCATGCGGAGAAGGCGCTCAAGGACCAAGCGACCAAGGACCTATCGACGGGAGGGAGGCAGGGCCGGCGACGTCGTCAGCCGGAAAATGGTGGAGGGGGCTGGATTCGAACCAGCGTACGCTCTCGCGGCCAGATTTACAGTCTGGTGCCTTTAACCACTCGACCACCCCTCCACAGGGTGCCTTCAGGCCGCGATTTAACCGGCCTTTCGGAGTCCTGCAAGAAACAGTCTCAGCTTGCGAAGAGGCATGTTATGCCTCGGCAAATCAAGCGACCGCCCCAAAACAGGAGCGCGGACTATAGTGACGAAGACTCCCATGCGCAACACCTCCAAACGGACCGATTACACCCGCCGCTCCAAGCCTGCAGGAGCAAGCGATTCCGGCTGGGTCTGGGGGCGCCATGCGGTGCTCGCTGCAGTCGCCAACAAGCGTCGCGAAATCCTTGAACTCAAGGTCACCCGCAATGCCGCGCGAGAGCTTCCGGCCGGGACCGATCACGAGCAGGTCGAGCCGAGAGCCATTGACCACGTGCTGCCCGACGGGGCTGTACACCAGGGCTTCGCGGCCAAGGCCCGGGCCCTGCCCGCTGAATCGGTCAATGGCGTGATCGACCCGACCCATGGCGCCCTGCTTGTCCTCGACCAGATCACTGACCCGCACAATGTCGGTGCGATCCTGCGTTCGGCAGCCGCTTTCGGGATCCGTGCCGTTGTCATGCAGGACCGCAAGGCACCGCCGCTGTTCGGGACCGTCTGCAAGAGCGCAGTCGGTGCCGCTGAGCGGGTCCCCCATGTCAGCGTCACCAATATCGCCGATACCCTGCTCGAATTTCGCAAGGCAGGGCGGCATGTGCTGGGACTGGCCGGCGAGGCCGAGCTGGACCTGGCGACGGCGATCGCCGCACCGGATGGCAAGGGCTGGGGTCCGGGCCTGGTTCTCGTGATGGGGTCGGAGGACAAGGGCCTGCGCCAGCGCGTCGCCGAGTGCTGCGATCAGCTGGTGCGGATTCCGATGACCGGGGCGGTTGAGAGCCTCAATGTCTCGAACGCCGCCGCGATCGCCCTCTACGAAGCAGCAAAATGGCGTCCCGTCCGGGACGAGACGCCACCTGCCTAATGGTTTGGTTCTTGGCTAGTTGGCGTTGCCGACACGCATGACCGTCCGGCCATTGCGGGTCCAGTTCACGCTGCCCTCGATCGCCTCGACCGAGATGTCGCCACCACCATTCTCGCGGACCGTCAGATTGACGGCGGTACCGCCGAAGGCAATATCGCCCGAGCCGTTGACGGAGGCCTCAAAAGGTTCCGCGCGGCCGCCATGCACCTCGATGTCGCCCGACCCGGAAATCCGGGCTGAGAAGGCGCCATTGACCGATGCCGCCTCGACGTCTCCGGATCCGGAGACGTTTACCGCCAGGCCTGCAACGCTCCCGAACGCGACATCGCCAGACCCGTTGATCTCGACCTCGGCATCGCCGCTGACATCACCGGTCAGAACATCCCCGGAGCCGGAAATCTCAATGCTGGCCTCGTCGCCGACCGGGCCCGTCACAACATCCCCGGACCCGTTGATGTCGATCCAGGCGCGACCACCTATCGACGACGTCGTCACGTCGCCCGATCCGCTGATCCGCAATCTCACGTCGCCGGTGACGTCACCGGCCGTGAAGCGGCCGCAGCTGCGCATGTTCATCGTGAGCGAGCCGAGATCACCCGCCTGGCCGATAAAGGCGCTGTTCTCGAGCTCAAGAGCGAGCGAGGCCGGGGCCGTGATCACAAGGCTGGGATATTCATCGATATTATGCCGCTGACCCCGGTTGAGGCCGATCGTCGTGGTGTTGTTGCGGGTGTTGCAGCTGACATTGCGCAGGCGCTGTCCGCCATCAATGCGGACGGTCCCGCCGGCGTCGCTGACAACCGGATCGTCGACATGGCCGCCGGTATTGGTCATGGCCACGCTAACGGTGTCGGCGCTGCCGGTGCGGATCTCGATCCGTCCGACGAAATTCTCGATCTCCAGTGCGGTGCCGGAATAGCTCTGCGGCGCTCCGGCCAACTGGGTCGCGCTTGCAGCAACCGAGAAGAGTGCGAGGCCGGCCAGCGCGGCGCCTGTGGAGAGAAGGAAGGTCTTGGTCATGGGTCGTCCCTGTTCACGTGTTTATCCCCTGATGCATGCCGATACCGGATCGGATGCAAGCCTCGGTGATAATGGAGAACGTCGCCCTGCGATGCGCTGTCCGGAAGATGACGACTGCGTCATCCTGTCGGTCGTGTCAGCCCGGCCAGATCTGGAAAATCGCGGTGGCGATCACAGTCCCGACCGCATAACCGAGCACCCCGACCAGAACCCCCGGTGTCACCAGGTCTTTCCAGCCCTTTGCCGCTGCCAGCGCCGGCGCGGTGGTGGCGCCAAGGATCGCCGCATTCGAGGCGGTGATCAATTCCGGCAGGGAGAAGCGCAAGATCGAGCCGAGCCCGAACACGACCAGCCCGTGCACAGCCAGCAGGATTGCGATGATCAGGATCAGCATCGGTGCTGACTGCACCAGCCCGACGACATCCGCCCCGGCCGCGATGGCGGCGAAAAAGACGAAGCTCAGGGCAATCCCGATTTCATAGCCGCCATGCAGGCTGGCCATGGTCTTGGGAAAGGCCGTCGCCGGGATCAGCGCCAGCACGGTAATGATGGCATAGCGCCAATTGCCGGCGCCCTCCCCGAACTGGCTCGACAGGAGCGCCGTGATCATGTCCCCGAGTGCCACAACGATCAGGGCGAAGGTCAGTGAATAGGCGAGCGAGGCGGCGGTGACCTTGCCGGGCGTTTCCTCGACAACGACGTCGCCCTGGCTGTGGTCGCGCTTGACGAAGCGGCTCGCGATCCAGCTGACGCCCGGCATCACGGCGAGAAGGGCGAGGAAGAGCCCCGAAAACAGGTTGTCGACCGCGGTGGCCGCGGAGATGAAGGCCGGGTCGGCTTCGCCCAGCCGGGTCACGTCCAGCAGCGCCGCGTAGTTCACCGACCCGCCGATATAGGTCGCAATGAAGGCTCCGACGGCCCCGGATTCGCGTGACACCATGTCTGCCGTGCGGACACCGGCCTCATAGTCCGGAAGCGCAATCAGCGAGAAGGCGACCACGGCGCCGGCTACCGTGCCCAGACAGGCCAGGGCAAAGGCGCCGGTCATCCGCCCCGTCTCGAAGAGAATCCTGCGCAGGTCCGCCTTCATCAGGAAGAGCGGGATCAACACCGGGACGAAATAGCGAAATACGAAAGAATAGCCTTCCGAATCCTGCGGGATGAGCCCGATATTCGACGCGAGGATGGCAAACAGGATGGCCCAGACCGCACCGGTCAGGAGCGCGCCGATGCGGGTCTTTTCCATGAGAAAACCGGCGGCCGCGATCGCAAAGAGCGCCGCCACGGATGCAACGGCATTATCAGCCGGAATCAAAGACATGGATTTCCTCTCAAAATCTGGGGCGAGCCTAGACGCCGGCCCTGATGCCCGCAATCAGCGATCACCCCTCATCCGCCAATTCGGCTTCACGCTCCATCGCGCGTTTGAACGCCGGGCGGCTGACCAGGCGGTCGACATAGGCCGCGAACGGCTCGGTGCGCTCGAGAAGTTTGAAATTCATCATGAAATTCAGCGTCGAGCCGACCATGAGATCGGCCGCCGTGAACCGGTCCCCGACCAAATAATCCTTGCCATCAAGCGCCTGGGCGAGCGTGGCCTTGACCGAGGCAAGATCGCCCCAGCCAGCCATCTGCCGCGGCGTCTCGCGCGACATGGCCTTGTCGATGAAGGCGGGCTCCATGGCGGATCCGGCGAAGAAGAGCCAGCGCAGATAGCTGCCGCGACCCGGCGCATCAACCGCAGGGGCCAGCCCTTGCCCGGGATAGCGATCAGCCAGCCAGGCGCAGATGGCCGGGCTTTCGGTGATCAGCTCTCCGCCGACATCAAGCGCCGGGACCTTCCGCATCGGATTGACCGCGCTATAAGCCTCGGACTGAATATCGTCGCGAATGTTGACCACGCGTAGCTCATAGGGCTCGCCGATTTCCTCGAGCATCCACAAGGCGTGGAAACTGCGCGTTCTCGGGCAGAGATAGAGTGTGACATCAGTCATGGGCGTCTCCGTTACGCGCAGTCTCAGTCGGTATCGAAACAGGCATCGGCCTCGATCTCGATCAGGAAATCCTGGCCGATGAAACGGGATATCTCGACCATGGTGGTGGCCGGTGGATGGTCCCTGAAAACCGCGGCATGCGCCCGGCCGAACGCCTCCCAATGATCGATGTCGGTCACAAACATCCGCGTCCGCACCACATCCTCGATCGTCCCGCCCACATCAGCCAGTGCCGCGGCGATGATCTCGAAACAGCGCCGGGCCTGGGCTTCCGGGTCACCAATGGCGAAGGGCTCGCCATTGGCCCCCAACGCAACCGTACCGGTGACCCAGGCGAGATTGCCGCGCCGGATGGCGCGGCAATACCCGACCTGGTTCTCCCAGCTCGCCCCGGTGAAGCTCCGGCGCGTCGTGCCACCCATGCCTATTCGGCTCCGCTACCGGCCAGGATGTCGAGCGCGACAGCGGTCATCGCTTCGGCAGCCTGGGTGATGGAGCCTTCCGGATCGTCCGGCGCGAAGAAGGGCGAATGGTTCGAGGGCGGGACCAGGCCGCGGGCGGTGTAATCGGCCAGACGTTCGCTGGTCGTGCCGCCGACCCAGAACATGAAGGTGGGGATATTGGCTGCGGTCCGGTGATATTGCGAGAAGTCCTCTCCGCCCATCACCGGTGAGGTTTCAACAACGGCCTCGGCCCCGAAACGGGCCCGCATCGCCTCGACCGCCCGCGCCGCGAGGTCGGGACTGTTGTAGAGGGCCGGCGTATAGGTCTCCTCGATCTCCACCCGCGGATACTCCTCCGGGGTCAGCCCGTAGGAGGCAGCCTGGGCGGCCGCGATGCGCTGGATGCCGGAAAGCAGTTGCTCGCGCACTTCATCGGTATAGGAGCGCACGGTGAGCTGGAGATGGGCCTGGTCCGAAATGATGTTGTGCTTGGTGCCGGCGTTGAAGGCGCCGACGGTCACCACGGCCGGCTCGAGCGGCGAGACTTCGCGCGACACCAGGGACTGCAGCGACACGACGATCTGCGAGGCCAGATAGATCGGGTCCTTGGTGGTATGCGGATAGGCCCCGTGACCCCCGCGCCCCTGAACATAGATGTCGACGGAATCGACATTCGCCATCGCATATCCCGGCACATAGGTAATCGTGCCGGTCGGGATGGCCGAGAAGGTGTGGAAGGAGACGTTGAAGTCCGGCTGCGGGAAGCGCTCGAACAGACCGTCTTCAATCATCGCGACCGCACCCTCTCCGAGCTCCTCGGCCGGCTGGCCAATCAGCACCAGTGTGCCGGACCATTCATCGGTCCGCTCGACCAGCTGCCGGGCCGCACCGACCAGGGCGGTCATGTGGGTATCGTGGGCACAAGCATGCATGACCGGGCTCTCGACGCCGCGAAGGTCGGTGCCCGTCACTTGCGAGGCATAGTCCAGACCGGTCTGCTCGGGCACCGGCAGGCCATCCATGTCGGCGCGCAGCATGAGGGTCGGCCCCTCACCGTTTTCCATCACTGCAACGATGCCGGTCTGACCGACCCCCTCGGTGACCTCGAAGCCAAGCGCGCGAAGCTCGCTGGCCAGACGGGCAGCCGTCTCGGTCTCGCGGAAGGAGAGCTCGGGATTGGCGTGGAAATGCTGGTAGAGTGCTTCCAGATGCGCTTCGTAGTCAGCCGCAATGGCGTGCCGAAGGGCGTCATCGCCCGGCTCGTCCTGGAAGGCGGCCGCAACGGGCTGAATGGCCAGTGCCAGCGTGACGGCGGCGACGGCCGAGAACAGATTGCGTTTCATGATCGAACTCCCCTCAATGAGCTGACGCCATTCGACCCAGCTAACGGGCAAAGGTCAATGCGCGCTGCCTGTGCGAGGGTGAGCGGGACGCGGATTTCCACAATCCCGCTGCCCCCGCAGCTCGCGGCCCTTGTCACCGGGCGGGTCGTCGTCGCCTACTGGCACCATGACAGATACGGTCCTATCCCTTGACAACGTCACGATGCGCTACGGCAGGACGACAGCCCTGAACGCAGTCAACCTCGCCATACCGGCCGGCGCGATCTACGGCTTTCTCGGACCCAACGGAGCCGGCAAGACGACAGCCATCCGCTGCGCCATGGGCTTGCTGACACCACGCTCCGGACGCGTCACCATCAATGGCCACGACCTCGCCCGAGCGCGCAGCAAGGCCCTCGCCAGTGTCGGCGCAGTCATCGAGACCCCGGCGCTTTTCCCCAACCTCACCGGTCGCGAGAACCTCGATGTGACCCGGCTCCTACTGGGTCTCGCACCCGGCCTGATCGATCAGGCGCTTGATCTTGTCGACATGCGCGCCGCGGCGGATCGCCGGGTGGGGCACTATTCACTCGGCATGAAACAGCGCATGGGCCTCGCGCGGGCCCTGCTCGCCGAACCGCGCCTGCTGATCCTTGACGAGCCCACCAACGGGCTGGATCCGGCCGGGATTCGCGACATGCGCGCCCTGATCCGCGCTTTGCCGGACCGGACCGGCGCGACCATCTTCATGTCCAGTCACCTGCTGTCGGAGATCGAACAGGTCGCCACGCATGTCGGCCTTCTGAAGAACGGCCATGTCCTCTTCGACGGGACCATGGCGGCGCTGTCCGAGCAGCAAACCCCGCGCCTGCTGGTCACGGCCAGTCCGGCCGATAATGCTGAAACCGTCATTGGTGCGGCGGGCTTCACCGATGTGATCCGGGAACAGGACCGCTTCACCCTTGCCGACCCGGTCGCGATCACACCGGATCGGGCGGCCGCACTCAATGCCGCGCTTCACACCGCTGGCTGTACGGTCAGCGAGCTGCGCCTGGAACGCGCCGATCTGGAAACAACCTTCATGACCCTGACCGGATCTGCGGAGGCCGCAGCATGATCAACACCCTTATCGCCGAAACGACAAAGCTGCGCCGGTCCCTCGTCCTGCTAGTCGCCGCAACGCCGCCGCTGATGGTGTTCGCGCTCGGCGTTCTCGCCGTGGCCAGCGGCAATGCCCCCGAGGACTGGGCCATCATCATCATGGCCGGCTCGGCGGTCTGGGGATATTTCCTGCTGCCGATGAGCGTGATCGGCGTGACGGCGTTGATCGCCCAGGTCGAGCATGGTCCGAGCACCTGGTCACACACCCTCGCCCTGCCGGTCCCGCGCTGGCAAATTTTCCTGGCCAAGGCACTCGTCAGCACCAGCTTGCTGGCCGTCATGAGCCTCGCCGTCGCCCTGGCCAGCTATGCCAGCACCACCGTCGGGCTGATGCTCAACCCCGAGCTGACAATGACCGGCGCCTTCGACACCCGCCTCGCCTTGCGCCTCTATGGCCTGATGTTTGTGGCCGGCCTCCTGGTCATGGCGATCCAGTGGACCCTGGCCATGCGCTTTCGCAGCTTCGCCGTCCCGGTCTCGGTCGGCATCGGCGGGACCTTCGTCGCGGTCGCTGCGACCTCGGCGCAGGCGGGTCTGTATTTTCCGTGGCTGATGCCGGTAAACGTGCTCGCCGCGGATGCCGGCCGTGCGGAGCTTGCCGTGATGATGGGCGGTATCGGCGGTGTTCTTGCCTTCGCCGCCGCGATTGTCTGGCTGAGTCGCCGCGACTGGGGCTGACCGGAGCACGCACGCAGCCTGGCTAGACCGGCTTGGCCTTGAAATGGCGGATATCTTCCTGGGCCGCGAGGCAAGCCGGGCGCAACTGCTCGGCCTGCGGGAAGTCATGTACCCGCGCCCACAGCGAGTCCTTCAGGGCCGCCGGATAGGACTGGAAACGACGGGCCGCATGGCCGATGGCCAGAATGCCGGCATTGATCATCCACGGATCGTCCGACGCCACGGCGAAGGCCAGCGGCGCGTCGAGCGCGTCCAGCGCATCGCAATCCATGGCGATACCGACAATGTCGAGAGGAGCGTAGGTATCGGGTGTGTCAGTCATCAAACGGCTGTTCGGCTAACCGCACCGGGCCGGGCATGTGACAGGCCTCGATCACCGGCGGCGGGGTTTCGAAAAAGAATTCATGCGTCCGGTTGCGGCGGGCCTGCTTGGCATTGAAGAAGGCCTGCCCGTCGGTTCGCATGACCTCATAAGCCGGACGCGTGGCCGGTGGAAGGTCGGAGGCCATACGGACGGACAGGATGGTGTCGCGCTCCACAGGGTCCGCGATCACCCCGGAATTCACCGCCGGGTCGCCGCGCTGCAGGGCCTGGACATGCTCCATGCCGTCAATCACACGACCGAAGACCGACATGATGCGGTCAAGATGGCGCGGCCCGTGCCCGATCACGATGTAGAATTCGACATCCCCGCTGTCCGGATCATTGTCGCGCGCCATGGCGACCGTGCCGGGGCAATGGATCGGCCAGACTTCGTCGCCCGCTTCGTTTCTGGCCGCGGGAAAGCCGTCGACATGACCGACCGTCGGCGCATACAGGTCCGCATCCATCATGGCCGTGAAGGTGACGCTGTCGGCCGGGACCGTGAACTCACCGGCGAGGGTCGGATACTCTGGCAGCTCGACCGAGTCCGCCTCCTCACCGCGCCCGCCCTGGGCCACGAAGCCATCAATCACGCGATAGAAGCTGAGCCCGTCGAAAAAGCGGTCCCGCGCGGCCTGGCGCATGCGATCGGCGTGGTTGGGCGCGATCCAGTCGGCCAGCTCGATGGCGATGGTGCCGTCCTCGACCTCGATCAGAAGAAGATCTTCCGGGGCGACGGGACGCCAGTCGGGATCGGGCTGGGCGGTGGCAGTTCCCGCGAAGACACAGGCAGCAAGCGCAACTGTCAGACGTTTCATAGCGTCAATGATGAGCGCGCCCGCGCCCATCCCCCCATTGAGTTCTTGTCGGCCAGTGGGCCTCGTGACGAAGAGTTCGTCAAGGCCACCCAACGGTGCCGCGAAGCGGGCATGCGCCTCAACGACGTCTTCGTCACGGAGCGAATTCCCGGCACGGGATCAATACCTTATAGCGCCTGAAACCAGGCGAGCGGGCGGGGCAGAGCGCCTTACTCGCCCGGCGCCCCGCCAAAGCGCTCCGTCCACTCCGCCACTTGCGCATCCTCGATCTTCGCGAAGAGCACATCCGGCGGGGTAATGGCGAGGCCATGCGGCAGGGTATCGAGCAAGGCCGGAATATCCCCGAATTCCCAGCTGCGCCTGTCCGTCGGCACACCCACCGCGTCGAGGATCTTCGCGGCCGCCTCGGGGATGAAAGGCTGGGCGAGGATACCGAACAAGGCGACCAGGTTGAGACCGGTTCGCACACCAACCGCGGCCGCGTCGACATCGCTCTTGTACTTCACCCAGGGCTCGGCCCTGGTCAGGTATTCATTGCCGGCCGCCCAGATGGCGCGCACTTCCGCCGCCGCCTTGCGGAACTCCATTGCTTCCATATGGGCGATCAGGGCCGGGAGACGCTGATCAAGCTCGGCCGCCATCCACGCCTCGTCCTCACCCGGCCTGCCGGCGGAGGGCAAGCTGCCGTCAAACTTGGCGACGGTGTATTTGGTGATCCGGTTGACGAAATTGCCCAGAACATTCGCCAGGTCGGAATTGATCAGCCCCTGAAAATGCTCCCAGGTAAAGGCCGCATCCGAGCCTTCCGGCGCGTTCGCAGTGAGATACCAGCGCCAGTAATCACCCGGCAGGATATCGAGCGCCTGGTCCATGAAGACGCCGCGCTTTTCCGAGGTCGAGAACTTGCCGCCATACCAGGTCAGCCAGTTGAAGGCCTTCAGCTTGTCGACCGTCTTCCACGGCTCTTCCGAGCCGAGGATCGTGGCCGGGAAGGAGACGGTGTGGAAGGCGACATTGTCCTTGCCCATGAACTGGACATAGGTGACGTCGTCGGCACCCTTGTCGGTCCGCCACCAGCTTTCCCAATCACCGTTCCCGGCCTCGGCCCATTCTGCCGTGGCGCCGATATAGCCGATCGGGGCGTCAAACCAGACATAGAAGACCTTGGTCTCGAAGCCTTCGCGCGGCGTGCCCTCATGGGCGACCGGCACACCCCATTTCAGGTCCCGCGTGATCGACCGGTCACGCAAGCCCTCATCGAGCCATTTATAGGCAATCGACTTGGCCAGGCTCGGCCATTCGGTGGCGGCATCGACCCAGTCGCGGATCCGGCTTTCCATCTTGGTCTGGACGAGATGGAGATGCTTGGTCTCGCGCACTTCCAGATTCTTCGAACCGGAGATCTTCGAATAGGGTTCTTTCAGATCGGTCGGCTCGAGCAGGCGGCCGCAGCTGTCGCACTGATCCCCGCGGGCACGCTCGAAACCGCAATGCGGGCACGTTCCCTCGACATAGCGGTCCGGCAGGAAGCGGTCATCATCGATCGAGAAGACCTGCTCCTCGACGCGCTCGACGATCAGCCCCTTGGCTTCCAGCACATCCGCGAAATGCTGGGTCAGGCGGATATTGGGCGCATTCGAAGTGCGGCCAAAATAGTCATAGCTCAGGGAAAACCCGTCGCCGGCCCGCTTCTGGATATCATGCTGCTCGTCGCAATAGGCGCGCACATCCATGCCGGCCGCGTCGGCAGCCAGTTCGGCTGGCGTGCCGTGCTCGTCGGTGGCGCAGATATAGAGGACGTCATGGCCGCGAAGGCGCTGAAAGCGCGCATAGACATCGGCCGGCAACATGGACCCCGCCAGATTGCCCAGATGCTTGACGCCATTGATGTAGGGAAGAGCGCTGGTGATCAGTATACGGGCCATAATCAGACTTCTTCTCTCGCGCGGATATTGGAGTAAAGTGCTCGCGTGACAGGCGAGTCTCGGGGGACATCGCCTCGCAGGGCGAGACATACAAGCCCTGCCATGGGGAGGAAACAGGAAATGCCGCGAATTTTTGGATTGAATATCATCGCCGTGCTGGTTGCCGGCATCGCGCTCTGGTTCATCGGAGCGCTTTTCTACGGTGTGCTTTTTGCTGATCTCTGGATGGGGCTGTGGGGGTTTGGCGCCAGCGACGAAGCCCGCATGGAAGGCTCGATGGGCGCGACCATGGGGGCCGGCTTTGTGCTCAGCCTGCTGGTCGCCGGCGTGCTGGGCTTTGCCCTCAAGGCGCTCAAGGCGGACGGTCTCGTCCCGGCCATCAAATGGTCCGTCTTCCAGTGGGCCGGCTTTGTCCTGACCACCATGAGCTATGACATCATCTACGCCCTTCAGCCGCTGATGCTGCTGGTGCTCGACGGTGCCCACATGCTGACCGGTTTCGTGGTCATGGCCGTCCTTCTGACCGTACTCGACAAGGTCGCCGTCAAGGACTGACGGGGCTGGCAGGGATGGAGGCGGGCGCAATTGCAGCAAACACTTGTCGCGCCCGCCGCGCCCGCGTATCAGACCGTTTCTGGATGCCGGCTTAGCTCAGCTGGTAGAGCACCTGATTTGTAATCAGGGGGTCGGGGGTTCGAGTCCCTCAGCCGGCACCAGATGTTTCCGCGACATGTATGACAGCATTTGTGACGGCATGTTCTCGCCCGCATTTCAGGAAACGACACCCGGGTCACGGATGACAGACCGGCGCTCCGGCGAGGCGCGGCATGCGTGCGCTGGAATGGTGGGCGGGAACGGTGCGCGAGAATGGTGTGTGCGCGGACTTTTCATGTCCCCTTTTTCACCGCCGCTCGCCGGGCCGGCCTGCGCGAGAGTGCACGCCCGGACACGCGATAATTGTGTCCGTCCCGGTTCTTCCGGCAGGGACAAATCGTGGTGCATCCCGTTGCTGGCGACCGCTTCCCGAGAATCGACTGATGACGTCATCGCATCAGCGGATCGACTGGCCGGAACGGACGAAGCCGCCCTCGACGTGGCCGGTAGGTTTGTTGCACCCGTCGTGCAGTCAGCCACTGCATCCATCTAGCTGGGTTGCGACAAACCGGGTTATGGTCCGGCCAACGCTTGAACTGACACGCCACCACGCTTTCCAGGGGCCCGAGACTGATGACCGACGCAACGCCGCATCCGACCGCCGCAGCCGAAATCAGCGCCGTCGACCGGCTTGTCCTGCGCCGACCGGATGACTGGCATGTCCACCTGCGGGACGGGGCGATGCTGTCCTCGGTGGTGAATTTCACAGCGCGGCAGTTTGCCCGCGCCATCGTCATGCCGAACCTCGCCCCGCCGGTCACCACCGTCGCCGCAGCAGACGCCTATCGACAGCGTATCCTGGACGCCGTCGAGCCCGGCCTCGATTTCACGCCACTTATGACCTGCTATCTGACGGACACGATCGACGCGGCCGAGATCGAGCGAGGCTTTGCCGACCAGGTGTTCACCGCCTGCAAGCTCTACCCGGCCAATGCGACCACCAATTCCGATCATGGCGTCACCGACATCAAGCATATCCATGGTGTGCTGGAGACCATGCAACGGATCGGCATGCCACTCCTGCTGCATGGCGAGGTCACCGATCGCCATGTCGACATCTTTGACCGCGAGGCGGTCTTCATCGAGCGGATCCTCAAAGGGCTGATCGCCGACTTCCCCGAGCTCAAGATCGTCTTCGAACATATCACCTCGGCCGACGCGGTCGCCTTCGTCGAGGCCGGTGGTCCGACGCTGGCGGCGACAATCACGCCGCATCACCTCGAATTCAACCGCAATGCCATGTTCGAGGGCGGCATTCGCCCGCATTTCTACTGCCTGCCGGTGGCCAAGCGGGAACAGCACCGTCTGGCCCTGCGCCGCGCCGCAACGTCCGGATCGGCCAAGTTTTTCCTTGGCACGGACTCAGCGCCCCACCCCATCGGAGCCAAGGAAGCCGCCTGCGGCTGCGCCGGCGTTTTCAATGCTCCCCACGCGATCGAGAGCTACGCCAAGACCTTTGAAGAAGAAAACGCACTCGATCGCCTCGAGGGTTTCGCCTCCGAACATGGTCCGCGCTTTTACGGCCTGCCGCTGAATACCGACCAGATCGTCCTGGAACGCAACCCGCAGCCCGTGCCGGCGCGCATCGAGGCCAACGGCGCCATGATCAGCCCCTTCCACGCCGGCGAGACGCTCGCCTGGCGGATCGCCGGAGCGGGCGCGAACTAAGGTGCCATCCGGGGAAAAGGCTGCGGCCTTACGGCCCCGCAGGCGGCTGGTCTTGTGTTTGTTTTGTTGAGTTGTGAGTGGAATTTGGACAGCAGAACGCCCCCGGCTTTTGGCTCGGGGGCGTTATGTTTGATCATGTTATGGAGGACTTAGATCTAGCGTGCAGACCGGGCAGCGACCTACTCTCCCACACCTTAAGATGCAGTACCATCGGCGCTAGGGGTCTTAACGGCCGTGTTCGGGATGGGAACGGGTGCGGTCCCCCTGCAATAACCACCCGGTCAGCGCGTTAGATCCAAGGATTGAAGAGACATTCTGATCTGTATTTTCGAGGTGTTGCTTTGTTCGACGAAGCGTTCGCCGGACATGAGCATCTTCAAGATCAAGACAATCGAGTAATTAGTACCAGTCAGCTTCACGTGTCGCCACGCTTCCACATCTGGCCTATCAACGTGGTGGTCTTCCACGACTCTCAAGGGAAAACTGGTTTTGAGGGGGGCTTCCCGCTTAGATGCATTCAGCGGTTATCCCTTCCGTATATAGCTACCCTGCTATGCTGCTGGCGCAACAACAGGTCCACCAGAGATACGTCCACCCCGGTCCTCTCGTACTAGGGGCAGCTCCTCTCAATTTTCCGACACCCACGGCAGATAGGGACCGAACTGTCTCACGACGTTCTAAACCCAGCTCACGTACCGCTTTAATTGGCGAACAGCCAAACCCTTGGGACCTGCTCCAGCCCCAGGATGCGATGAGCCGACATCGAGGTGCCAAACAATGCCGTCGATATGGACTCTTGGGCATCATCAGCCTGTTATCCCCGGCGTACCTTTTATCCGTTGAGCGATGGCCCTTCCATGCGGGACCACCGGATCACTATGGCCGTCTTTCGACTCTGCTCGACCTGTCAGTCTCACAGTCAGGCGGGCTTATGCCATTGCACTCAACGAGCGATTTCCGACCGCTCTGAGCCCACCATCGCGCGCCTCCGTTACTCTTTGGGAGGCGACCGCCCCAGTCAAACTACCCACCAGACAGGGTCCCGGACCCAGGTTCATGGGCCGCGGTTAGATACCAACAATTATCAGGGCGGTATTTCAAGGATGTCTCCACCAGAGCTGGCGCCCTGGTTTCATAGACTCCCGCCTATCCTACACAAATAATCGCTAATACCACTGTCAAGCTGTAGTAAAGGTGCACGGGGTCTTTCCGTCTGACCGCGGGAACTCCGCATCTTCACGGAGAATTCAATTTCGCTGAGTCTATGCTGGAGACAGCGGGGAAGTCGTTACGCCATTCGTGCAGGTCGGAACTTACCCGACAAGGAATTTCGCTACCTTAGGACCGTTATAGTTACGGCCGCCGTTTACCGGGGCTTCAATTCGGAGCTCTCACTCCTCCTTTTAACCTTCCGGCACCGGGCAGGCGTCAGACCCTATACGTCGTCTTGCGACTTCGCAGAGCCCTGTGTTTTTA